>NZ_JBDJLB010000029.1:0-223 GCF_039673155.1 Stenotrophomonas sp. TWI1149 | reverse complement strand
CCCCCCCCCCCCCCCCCCCCCCCCCCCCCCCCCCCCCCCCCCCCCCCCCCCCCCCCCCCCCCCCCCCCCCCCCCCCCCCCCCCCCCCCCCCCCCCCCCCCCCCCCCCCCCCGCCCCCCCCCCCCCCCCCCCCCCCCCCCCCCCCCCCCCCCCCCCCCCCCCCCCCCCCCCCCCCCCCCCCCCCCCCCCCCCCCCCCCCCCCCCCCCCCCCCCCCCCCCCCCCC
>NZ_JBDJLB010000028.1:0-403 GCF_039673155.1 Stenotrophomonas sp. TWI1149 | reverse complement strand
GCATCTGCACTGCAGATTTTCTGTGGTAGCGGGGGCAGGATTTGAACCTGCGACCTTCGGGTTATGAGCCCGACGAGCTGCCAGACTGCTCCACCCCGCAGCAGAAGCGGAATTGTAAGGGAGTTTGAGTTCCCGTGCAACCCCTTTGAAACATTTGCTGTGCGGCAGCCATTGGCCAACGCCAACGCCAACGCCAACAACCAGCGCGAGCCGAACCCTGGAACGAAAAAAGCGACACCGTTTCCGGTATCGCTTGATTCGTCCACTGCCTCCGGTTTGCACCGGAGCTATATGGTAGCGGGGGCAGGATTTGAACCTGCGACCTTCGGGTTATGAGCCCGACGAGCTGCCAGACTGCTCCACCCCGCAGCAGAAGCGGATGAGTCGTGTACCACACCAACGG
>NZ_JBDJLB010000027.1:0-483 GCF_039673155.1 Stenotrophomonas sp. TWI1149 | reverse complement strand
CTTGATCAAACGTCTGCAAGATGGACATACATCCTTCCTGCAGGCGCCTTCACAAGATACCTGCGCATACTGTCAAAGAACTTGGGAGTCGGCCTCAGCGCCTTCCTCCGTGTGCCCCGACGTTTCCGTCGTTGCGAGCCGCCCATTATAGACCGGCTTATCTGCTTCGTCAACACCTTTTTCAAGGCCGCTTCACCGTAGTGAACCGTTGTTGCCGATGCCGCTTCGTCGTTTGCCTTAGAGGCTTTCGTCGTTGCGAGCCGCCTATTATGTCAGGCTTTTCGAATCTGTCAACACCTTGTGAGGATAACTTGAAGTTCTTCTCGAAGATGTTGCTGTAAGTGCATAAAAAGCATGTGCTTACATAAAAAGGAAAACCCCGCTGCGTGAGCAGCGGGGTTTTCGGGTAAAAACCCTGGCGATGACCTACTCTCGCATGGCTTAGGCCACACTACCATCGGCGCAGCTGCGTTTCACTTCCGA
>NZ_JBDJLB010000026.1:0-646 GCF_039673155.1 Stenotrophomonas sp. TWI1149 | reverse complement strand
CGCCATCGGGTCGGCTGCCAGATCCGCCGCAAACCGCGCGCCATCGATCGGCGTCACCTGGACGGATTCCGCCGCACCGGCCACCAGCCTGCGCGGCAGTTCGCCGTGATCGGCGTCCAGCTTCTCCAGCAGGTCCGGCGAGATCGTCAGACGATCACAGCCCGCCAGTGCCTCGATCTGCGCCGTCGAACGGAACGACGCACCCATCACCACCGTCGGCGAACCGCGGCGCTTGAACTCGGCATACACGCCGCGCACGAACACCACGCCCGGGTCCTCATCGATGCTGGCCGGCGACTGGCCATTGGCCACATACCAATCCAGGATGCGGCCCACGAACGGCGAAATCAGGAATGCCCCGGCCTCGCTGCAGGCCAGCGCCTGGGTCGGGTTGAAGATCAGCGTCAGGTTGCAGTCGATCCCCTCGGCCTGCAGCTGGCGTGCCGCTTCCACGCCTGCCCAGGTCGCCGCGATCTTGATCAGCACCTTGCTGCGCGGCACGCCGGCCGCTTCGTACATCGCGATGAACTGGCGGGCCTTGGCCACCGTCGCCGCCGTATCGTGCGCCTGGTCCGCATCGACCTCGGTCGAGACCCGGCCCGGTACCAGCGTGCTGAGCAGCGTACCCACGCCCACGGTCAGCCGA
>NZ_JBDJLB010000025.1:0-656 GCF_039673155.1 Stenotrophomonas sp. TWI1149 | reverse complement strand
TTGGCCTGCCTCTCCTTGCCGGGCGAATCCGCCTGGATGTAGATCGTCAGCCCACCGTCAGGATCCTTCTTCAATCCAGCCAGCATCGGCGAGTTGATCAGATAGCGGTTGATCGGATTCTTGACCAGCAGCTGCTGCGGCAGTCCGTACATGGTGACCGACCAGAAGGCATCCACGGGCGGCAGCTGGTCCTTGGCGAAGCGCAGGGTGTAGGCGCCTTTGCTGCCGTCCAGGGGCTGGCCTTCGGAATCCTTGTCCAGGATGGGGTACATCGCCTCTTCGCGGGAGTTCGCACCGATGCCCACCTGGGTCCCGGTCGCACGGGCGACGTAGTCATTTTTCAGGAAGTCCCGGCTACCGAACAGGGCATCGGTCCTGCCGCCCAGCGAGGCGCGCTTGTCATCGATCTGCTTCTGCCCTTCGGCCATGCCCTCCTTGAGCGCGGCCTGCATCGGCGGCGGCAGGCGGTTCGCATCAAAGGGCTTGCCCGGCTCGATACCCAGCGTGGCAAAGCGCTCGCGCAGGGCCGCCTCGCTTGGATGCGGCGGCTGCGCGAACTGCAGCAGGAACGCCAGCTGGTTGAAGAACTCCAGCGACGTCCGATCCTGCGCCGGCGGCGTGGGCGTGATCCATGCGATGGCGGGCGCCGGCGGCGG
>NZ_JBDJLB010000024.1:0-3526 GCF_039673155.1 Stenotrophomonas sp. TWI1149 | reverse complement strand
TCCGGGGGCCGCCCCCCCCCGCCCTCCCCCCCCCCACCTCGCGCGCCCCCCCCCCCCCCCCCCCCCCCCCCCCACTACCTTGAGGTGGCCGCTCAGCTGGCGGCCGCGAACACCGGCCGGGTCAGGTTGTCGGCATCGCCTTCGGTGCACAGCACTTCATCCTCGATGCGCACGCCGCCATACGGACGGAAGAAGTCCACGCGGTCCCAGTTGATGCTGGCGCCGTTGCCGGCCTGCTTCACTTCGTCCAGCAGCATGTCGATGAAGTACACGCCCGGCTCGATGGTGACCACCATGCCCGGCTCCAGCGCGCGGGTCATGCGCAGGTACGGGTGCCCCTGCGGACGCTCGATGCGGCCACCGCGGTCGCTGGCGGCAAAGCCGGCCACGTCGTGCACCTGCAGCCCGATCAGATGGCCGAGGCCGTGCGGGAAGAACGCCGCGCTCACGCCGGTGGCCAGCGCGGCCTCCGGCGAGGCGGTGAGCACGCCGAAGTCCTTGAGGATGCCCATCAGCGACAGGTGCGCGTCGATGTGCAGCTGCTTGTAGTCCACCCCGGCGCGCACGCCGGCGCCCATCTGCTGCTGCGCCGCGTCGACCGCGTCGATCAGCGCCTGGAATTCGTCATGGCCGCTGGCGGCATAGGTGCGGGTGATGTCGCTGGCATAGCCATGGGCGCTGGCGCCGGCGTCGATCAGGAAACTGCGCAACGGGGTCGGCGCGCTGCGGCCCAGGTCGGTGTAGTGCAGCACGGCGGCATGTTCATTGAGGCCGATGATGTTGCCGTACGGCAGCTCATTGGCGTCCTGGCCGACCGCGCGGCAATACGCCATGTGGATCTCGAATTCGCTGGCACCGGCGCGGAACGCGGCTTCGGCAGCGCGGTGGCCGCGCACGCCCAGCCGCTGCGCTTCGCGCATCAAGGCGATTTCATACGGGGTCTTGTAGCCGCGCTGCCAGTCCAGGTAATCGATGACCGGCGCCGGATTGTTCGGCACGAACGCGCCCAGCGCGCTCTGCGGCTCGCCGAGGATGGCGCAGCGGGCGGGATCCTTGGGCAGCAGTGCCAGCGCAGCGTCCGGCGTGCGGATGATCTCGATGTCGACATGCTCGACCCACCAGCCGTTCGGCGCATCCGGCACCACGTGCCAGTAATCGAAGGGCTGGTAGAAGATCAGCGTGGGCCGCTGGCCCGGGGTGTACACCAGCCAGCTGTTGGGCAGCTTGGTCAGCGGCAGCCAGGCCTTGAAGTTCGGGTTCACCGCATACGGGTAATCGCGATCATCGAATGCCTGGTAATGCTGGGTGCCGCTGGGAATCACCAGATGATCGAAGCCGCCACGGGCCAGCGCTTCGTCGGCGCGTTGGCGCATCACGCTGGCATGGTGGGAATACAGGGCGCCGAGGTCTGGCTGGTTCATGGCATGAGGCTCGCTGACAGTGCGGAATGCAGCCCTAGATTCTGCCGCAATCGGGCCTTCGGCGCTGTGCCGGAACCGGCGCTCAGACTGCCGAAGTTTCCTCGGCGATCCACTGCCGCAGCTGCTCGCGCGATTCGCGCGCCAGGGTCAGGAAGCGGAAGCCCACCCAGGCCTGGCCGGGTGCATGGGTCTGCTCGCTCCACAGCAGGTGCACGCCGACATCGATCAGCAGCGGCTGCCCCTGCGGGCCGGTGATGGTGAACTGCAGCTGGTACAGCGCGTCGTCCTGCATCGGCACCGAGGCCAGCATCAGCATGCCGGTTTCGGAGACATTGCCCAGCCGACCGATCACGGTCTCGGCCATCCGGTCGGTCACCGGCACCAGCTCGGCCACCTGGCGGCGGGGTGCGCGTCGGGTATCGGGCGAGGTCATTCGGCGTTCTCCGCAGGGGTGCCCGCCAGCGAACGCAGCGTACGCAGCGTGGCCTGCCAGGCGCGGTCGATCAGCCGACCCTTGTCTTCAGTGACGATCCGCACCTGGCCGTGCGCCATCAGCCGTGCCAGTGCATCCAGGGAATGCTCGCCGACTTTCTGCCCGCGCTGATTGACGAACAGGGCGTTGTCGGTGATCAGGCTGTACCAGGACAGCCGCTGACGGCGGATATCCCCCTGCTGGTTGGTGGTGAACTCGAACCAGGTGCCGAACGGCAGCGTGCGCAGCTGGCGATAGCAGTCGTCCTCGGCCGTGCTGCGGGCCAGTGGGGCGACCCTGCGTGGATCGCTGGCCTCGGCCTGTTCGCCCAGGCGTGTGCGTGCGCGCAGGCGGGCGGTGAGTTCGGTACGCGAACTGCTGTCGTCCGCACCGCCGGGCGTGGACAGCCGGCGCGCGATCGCGGCCGCTTCGTCCTGGTGGTAGCCGACCTGCAGCAACGCGGACTCGACCTGGTTGCCCAGCGCCTCGTCGCGTTCGGCCGCACCCGGCGCCAGGCAGGTGACCTCGGCGATCCGGGTGGTTTCCTGCTGGCGCTGCTGCCACTGCGGCGAGGTCTCGCCGTTGCGCAGCAGGGTGAGCGTGAGTACGTCCGACCACGCCTGTTTCAGCAGCGCCTGCACGAAGCGGGGCGGCGCGGCCTGCGTGCAGAGCTGCTCGATGCTGGCGCTGGCCTGCTGCTTGGCCGCTTCCAGCCGCTCCTTGCCGCGGGCCGCTTCGACATGACGGCGCTCGGCCAGTTCGGCCTTGTGGGCGAGGGCGCGGAAGTGCTGCTGGATCTCTTTGTTGGCGGTGTCGAACACGGCGACGTCGCCGTCGTATTCGTTGACCACCTGATCCACGGCATGCCCCAGCTTCTGCACCAGCTGCGGATCCACGTCCTCCTCGCCCAGCCAGTTGGCGCCGGCCTCGGCCACCGCATTGAGCAGTTCGCGCGCGGGGTGCTGGTCGCGCACGAAGAAGGCCGGGTCGGACAGGGCCGCGCGGGCCACGGGGACCTGCAGCCGGGTCAGCAGGTCGGCGGCCACGGCCTCGGGCCGGACCTCGCGCTGGATCTGCCCGTACAGCATGTCGAGCAGGTCGAAGGTGTCGCTGTCCTTGACCGTCAGGGCGGCGTGCGCGCCATGGTCGGCGCGGACCTGGGCGAGCAGGGCGTTGTGCAGGTCGGCCATGCTGCGGCGGGCCCCGCCCGGAGCGACGGCCTGGCTCTGCAGCCTGGCCAGCGTGGCGTGCACGGCTTCGGCGGGCACGGCCTGTGCCGCGGGTGTTTCGGGGGCGAGAAACGCAGTGTCGGTGGGGTGCCCGGACTGCCCGGACGGTCCGGGCAGCTCGTTGGTCGCCGCGACGGCCTGCGCGGCCATCGCCTCGCCGCCCGGCACCGTGCCGGCGGCATGCGCCTGGCGGGCGGCGCCGAGCAACTGGTGCAGGGCCGACATCGCCGGGGCACCGAGGTCCGCCGGCGCAGGCGCGGTGTTGCTGGCCGGTGCAGAGGCGGACGACGATGAAGGTGCAGGTGCAGGTGCAGGTGCAGCGCCATCGTCACCGCCGGGCGCGCTCCAGCCCGGGCCGGCGGCCGGCGCCGTCATCGCCATCGCCTCCTGGGTCATCGCCGCCC
>NZ_JBDJLB010000023.1:2500-5411 GCF_039673155.1 Stenotrophomonas sp. TWI1149 | reverse complement strand
GAAAACCCCGCTGCGTGAGCAGCGGGGTTTTCGGGTAAAAACCCTGGCGATGACCTACTCTCGCATGGCTTAGGCCACACTACCATCGGCGCAGCTGCGTTTCACTTCCGAGTTCGGGATGGGATCGGGTGGTTCCACAGCGCTAATTTCACCAGGGAGACAGTTGGAGCGTCGCCATCCTAAGGAACGGATTAAGGCGCCTGCCTCTCGTAAGTCTTGTGACGTAGCGTGCACTTGGGATCTATCGACATGTCATGTCGGCCAAGGCAACTTGAGGTTATATGGTCAAGCCACACGGATCATTAGTATCAGTTAGCTCAATACATTGCTGTACTTACACACCTGACCTATCAACCACATAGTCTATATGGTTCCTTCAGGGGGCTTGTGCCCCGGGAGATCTCATCTTGAGGCGCGCTTCCCGCTTAGATGCTTTCAGCGGTTATCGCTTCCGAACATAGCTACCCGGCAATGCCACTGGCGTGACAACCGGAACACCAGAGGTTCGTCCACTCCGGTCCTCTCGTACTAGGAGCAGCCCCTCTCAAATCTCCAACGCCCATGGCAGATAGGGACCGAACTGTCTCACGACGTTCTGAACCCAGCTCGCGTACCACTTTAAATGGCGAACAGCCATACCCTTGGGACCGACTACAGCCCCAGGATGTGATGAGCCGACATCGAGGTGCCAAACACCGCCGTCGATATGAACTCTTGGGCGGTATCAGCCTGTTATCCCCGGAGTACCTTTTATCCGTTGAGCGATGGCCCTTCCATACAGAACCACCGGATCACTAAGTCCTAGTTTCCTACCTGCTTGATCCGTCGATCTTGCAGTCAAGCACGCTTATGCCTTTGCACACAGTGCGCGATGTCCGACCGCGCTGAGCGTACCTTCGAGCTCCTCCGTTACTCTTTAGGAGGAGACCGCCCCAGTCAAACTACCCACCATACACGGTCCCCGATCCAGATTATGGACCTAGGTTAGAACGTCAAGCACGACAGGGTGGTATTTCAAGGATGGCTCCACTGCAGCTAGCGCCACAGTTTCATAGCCTCCCACCTATCCTACACAGACGAACTCAACGTTCAGTGTAAAGCTATAGTAAAGGTTCACGGGGTCTTTCCGTCTTGCCACGGGAACGCTGCATCTTCACAGCGATTTCAATTTCACTGAGTCTCGGGTGGAGACAGCGCCGCTGTCGTTACGCCATTCGTGCAGGTCGGAACTTACCCGACAAGGAATTTCGCTACCTTAGGACCGTTATAGTTACGGCCGCCGTTTACTGGGGCTTCGATCAAGAGCTTCGCCTTGCGGCTGACCCCATCAATTAACCTTCCAGCACCGGGCAGGCGTCACACCCTATACGTCCACTTTCGTGTTTGCAGAGTGCTGTGTTTTTGATAAACAGTCGCAGCGGCCTGGTTTCTGCGGCCCTCTTCAGCTATAGCTCGCATGAGCCACCAAAAAGGGCGCACCTTCTCCCGAAGTTACGGTGCCATGTTGCCTAGTTCCTTCACCCGAGTTCTCTCAAGCGCCTGAGAATTCTCATCCTACCCACCTGTGTCGGTTTACGGTACGGTCTGCGTAAGCTGAAGCTTAGGAGCTTTTCCTGGAAGCGTGGTATCAGTGACTTCGCCTTAAAGGCTCGTCTCGGTGCTCGGTCTTAAAGAATCCCGGATTTGCCAAAGATTCAAACCTACCTCCTTTCCCCCGGACAACCAACGCCGGGTACACCTAACCTTCTCCGTCCCTCCATCGCACTTACGCGAGGTGCAGGAATATTAACCTGCTTCCCATCGACTACGACTTTCGTCCTCGCCTTAGGGGCCGACTCACCCTGCGCCGATTAACGTTGCGCAAGGAAACCTTGGGCTTTCGGCGTGCGGGTTTTTCACCCGCATTATCGTTACTCATGTCAGCATTCGCACTTCCGATACCTCCAGCAGACTTCTCAATCCACCTTCAACGGCTTACGGAACGCTCCTCTACCGCGTACATATAAATATGCACACCCCAAGCTTCGGTTCACTGCTTAGCCCCGTTAAATCTTCCCCGCAGACCGACTCGACCAGTGAGCTATTACGCTTTCTTTAAAGGGTGGCTGCTTCTAAGCCAACCTCCTGGCTGTCTGTGCCTTTCCACATGGTTTTCCACTTAGCAGTGAATTTGGGACCTTAGCTGTGGGTCTGGGTTGTTTCCCTTTTCACGACGGACGTTAGCACCCGCCGTGTGTCTCCCATACAGTCCGTCTCGGTATTCGGAGTTTGCAATGGTTTGGTAAGTCGCGATGACCCCCTAGCCATAACAGTGCTCTACCCCCGAGAGGATACATATGAGGCGCTACCTAAATAGCTTTCGAGGAGAACCAGCTATCTCCGGGTTCGATTAGCTTTTCACTCCTAATCACAGCTCATCCCCGTCTTTTGCAACAGACGTGGGTTCGGGCCTCCAGTACCTGTTACGGCACCTTCACCCTGGCCATGACTAGATCACCCGGTTTCGGGTCTACTGCCCGCGACTATGCGCCCTTATCAGACTCGGTTTCCCTTCGCCTCCCCTATACGGTTAAGCTTGCCACGAACAGTAAGTCGCTGACCCATTATACAAAAGGTACGCAGTCACTCTTTCGAGCTCCTACTGCTTGTACGCACACGGTTTCAGGATCTATTTCACTCCCCTCTCCGGGGTTCTTTTCGCCTTTCCCTCACGGTACTGGTTCACTATCGGTCGGTCAGTAGTATTTAGCCTTGGAGGATGGTCCCCCCATGTTCAGACAGGGTTTCACGTGCCCCGCCCTACTCGTCTTCACTGGAGTGGCCCTTTTAAATACAGGGCTATCACCTTCTATGGCCAGCCGTTCCAGGCTGTTTTTCTAGAACCATTCCAGCTTAAGGGCTAGTCCCCGTT
>NZ_JBDJLB010000022.1:0-6488 GCF_039673155.1 Stenotrophomonas sp. TWI1149 | reverse complement strand
CGTGGCGGCCCACACCCACATCCAGGGTATCCCCAGCGGCTTCCCTCCCACACAAAGTGCGCACGCCCCCGCGCCGGGCACTACACGTGCCTTCGGATCCTGCGAGAAGCCGGCACGCGGCCGGCGTTACTCGCCGATCCAGCCGTCGAGCAGATCGGCGAATTCGTCGGCGTGCTCTTCTTCCTGCGCGAGGATCTCTTCGAGGATGCGCTTGGTCGTGGTGTCCTTGTCGCCGACGAAGTTGATCATCTCGCGGTAGCTGTCGATCGCGATGCGCTCGGCAATGAGGTTCTCGCGGACCATGTCGCGCAGGTCGCTGCCTTCCTTGTACTCGGCATGCGAACGTGCGGTGAGCGTATCCGGGTTGAGATCCGGCTCGCCGCCGAGCTGCACGATGCGCTCTGCCAGCTTGCCGGCGTGCGCCTGCTCCTGCTGGGCGTGCTCCAGGAACTCGGCCTTGATCGAATCGGCGAGCATGCCCTTGGCCATGAAGTAATGGCGGTAGTAGCGCAGCACGCACACGTACTCAGTGGCGAGCGCATCGTTGAGCAGCTTGATCACCGCCTTGCGGTCGGCGCTGTAGCTGTCGGTGATCGCGCCGTCTTCGATGTCCTTGCGGGCCTTGGCGCGCAGGGTGGCGGTATCGCTGATGCCCGGCGGACGGGCGGTGTTCGGGGCGGTATCGGGGGTGTTCTTGGCTGGCTTGGACATGGCTGGCCGGATTCCTCTGTTGCCTGGGTCTAGCGGGGGAGATGCTCCAGCACGTACTGCGCCGAAGACACCTCGAATTTTCCGGGTTCCTCGATGAAGGTTTCGCGCACGACACCGTCTTCGACGTACAGCGCGAAGCGGCGCGAGCGGATGCCCATCCCGGAGCTGCTGGCATCCATCTCCAGGCCGAGGGCCCGGGTGAACTCGCCATTGCCGTCGGACAACAGCTGCAGGCCGTCGGGCACCTGCTGGCTCTCGCCCCAGGCCTTCATCACGAACGGATCGTTGACCGCCATGCAGAACACTTCGATGCCGCGGTGGCGGAACGCGGGGAACTGCTCGATGAAGCCGGGCAGGTGCCGAGCCGAACAGGTCGGGGTGAATGCGCCGGGCACGCCGAACAGCACCGCTTTGCGCGCATCGAACAGGGCATGGGTGTCGATGGTCTCCATGCCCTCGCGGATGCGCTTGAGGGTGACTTCGGGAATGCGGTCGCCAACGTGGATGGTCATGCGGACTCCTTGGACACAGGCAGGGTAGTGAGGGGCATGGGATGGCCATGTCAACACGTTGAAAACCGGACGTGCAGACCCATCTGGAGCGGGAGAGGCGGGCTACCGGGGGCAGCGTAGCCGGCCGGGATGTCCGCCGCATTGCGCAGGATCATTCGCGCCCGGCGTCACGGTGGGCCGGTCCGCAGCGGCTAGAATTGCGCGGACGGCGCCCGCCCACGCGGGTGGCCGAACTTAGTCGAGGTGTTTGGATGGAATTCAAGGATTACTACGCCACGCTCGGGGTGGAACCCACCGCGGGCGATGCTGAGATCAAGACCGCTTACCGCCGCCTGGCGCGCAAGTACCACCCGGATGTGAGCAAGGAAGCGGGGGCGGAGGACAAATTCAAGGCGGTCAACGAGGCTTATGAGGCGCTGCGCGACCCGCAGAAGCGCGCGGCCTATGACCAGCTGAAGGCGCAGGGCTACCGGCCCGGCGAAGAGTTCCACACCCCGCCGAACTATGGCGGTGGGCAGGGCTACGATTTTGAAGAGGTGTTCGGGGGCGGCGCCGGTGGCGGCGGCTTCAGCGACTTCTTCGAAAGCCTGTTCGCGCGCCAGCGGGGCGGCGGTGGCGGCCGCGCCAGCGGATTCGGCGGCGCCAGCCAGGGCCCGCAGCCCACCCGCGACACCCGCGCCAAGCTGTCGGTGCCGCTGGAAGCCGCCTACCAGGGCGACGGCCTGCGCATCAACGTGGGCGGCAAGCAGCTGGATGTGCGCGTGCCCAAGGGCATCCGCCCGGGCCAGGTGATCCGCCTGACCGGGCAGGGCACCGGCGGTGGCAACCTGCTGCTGGAAGTGGAATACGCCGAACACCCCCAGTTCGAGGTGGACGGTCGCAACATCCTGTACACCCTGCAGGTCACCCCGTGGCAGGCCGCGCTGGGGACCAGCATCAGCGTGCCGACCCTGGGCGGGGCGGTGGAGTTGAAGGTGCCGGCCGAGTCCGACGCGGGCCGCAAGCTGCGCCTGCGCGGCCGCGGCCTGCCGGGCAACCCGGACGGCGACCAGATCGTGGAGCTGGAGATCATCGCGCCGGCGCCGGCCGACGAAGCGCAGAAGAAGGCCTACAAGGCGCTGGCCAAGGCGTTCGGCGAGAAGGTGTGATGCAAGGCGTTGCGCGGCGTCCCGGTCATCGTTGCGTACCGACCAACGGTCGGTATCTACCGGGTCGGCCGCGATTGCCGTCGTGGTAGAAGCCGACCGTTGGTCGGCTCATCGTGCCATCGGCTCACGCCGTCGGCGGTTCCTGGTGGCTGAAAACGCGCTCCAGTACCTCGGACAGCTCGTCCTCGGAGAACGGCTTGGTGATGTAGGCCTTGGCGCCCTGCCGCATGCCCCACATGCGGTCGGTGTCCTGGTCCTTGGTGGTCACCAGGATCACCGGGATGTGCTTGGTCGAGGCATCGCGTGCCAGGGTACGGGTCGCCTGGAAACCATTGAGGTTGGGCATCACCACGTCCATCAGCACCAGATCGGGCAGCTCGGCCTTGGCCGCTTCCACCCCGGCCGCGCCATCGGTGGCGGTCAGTATTTCGTGCCCGAGTTTTTCGACGATCCGCTGTATCCCCAACAGCTGCGACGGTGAATCGTCGACGATCAGAATGCGTGCCATGTTGTTCCCCGTGTAATGCCCGCAGTGTAGTGCGGGCCTCGCACCGTCGTGAAGCGCCGGAGGTGCCGTCCGTCGCCCGGCTGCCACGCTCAGTCGATTCGTACCACCGTGCGGCCGTGGTTGCCGCCCGCGAGCAGGGTATCGAACGCCGCCGACAGGCCATCCAGCCCGACTTCGCCCGTGCAGATCGTCTCCAGATGCGCCGGTTTCCACGCGCCGCCCAGCTTCGCCCAGACCGCTTCGCGCAGATCGCGCGGTGCGCTGGAGGACGACACACCGATCAGCGAGACGCCGCGGATGATGAAGGGCATGACCGTCATGTCCAGCGCCGGGCTCGCGGCCAGGCCGGCACTCACGACCGAGCCGTAGGGCACGGTCTGGGCCAGCAGGCTGGTCAGCATCGCGCCGCCGGCATTGTCCAGGCCGCCGCCGAAGCGTGCCGATTCCATCGGCCGGGTGGTTGCCAGCACGTCCCGCGGCAGGACCTCGCGGGCACCCAGTCCACGCAGGTAGTCGGCCTGGTCGGCCTTGCCGCTGATCGCATGCACCTCGAAACCGGCCCGGGTGAAGATGTCCACCGCCAGCGAGCCGACCCCGCCGGTCGCTCCGGTCACGGCCAGCGGCCCGTGGGCGGGGGTCTGCCGGTTGTCCAGCATCCGCACCAGGGCCAGCGCAGCGGTGAAGCCGGCCGTGCCCAGGATCATCGCCTCACGCGGGGTCAGTCCCGTCGGCTGCGGGATCACCGCGCTGGCGGCCAGGCGCACATATGGGCTGTAGCCGCCATCGCGGGTCTCGCTCAGCCCGCAGCCGGTGGCCAGTACTGCATCGCCCTCGCGGTAGGCCGGATCGGTCGAGGCGACCACGGTGCCGGCCACGTCGATGCCGCCGACCAGCGGGAAGCGGCGCAGGATCCGGCCCTTGCCGGTGCCCGCCAATGCATCCTTGTAGTTGACCGAGGACCAGTGCGCGCGGATCACCACCTCGCCCGGGTTGAGCTGGTCCAGGCCGATCGGTTCCAGCCCGGCGTGGTAGCCGGTATCGTCCTGGTGGATGCGGAATGCGTTGAACCGGTCGGGAATTGCCATGAAGATGCCTGACGGGGGAAACCACCACCTTACCCGCTGCTCCGGCGCGCGGGGACCCTCACGGACCTTCGCGGATGCGGTTATGAATCGTTCCCCGAGATGCGTGACCCCTTCCAATCCTGTCGATCTGCCCCATCTAGTAGAATCGACAGCGATTTAACGTTTTAACGGTTGACGGTGCGGGAATGGCCCGCAGGCAACCTTACCTTGATGGAGCGTGCATGGCCTGGAATACACCCGGCGGCAACAAGGGCGGACAAGGCCCCGACGAGAATCGACGTGGGCCGTTCGGTCCTCGCGGTGGCGGCAATGGCGGCGGTTGGGGCGGTTTGCCCGGTCCGCTGAAAGACCTGTTCGATGGCGGCATCCTGCGGTGGGTCGCAGTGGCTGCGGTGTTGCTGCTGCTGTTCTCCAGCTTCCAGCTGATCGGCGAACAGCAACGCGGCGTCGTGCTGCGCTTCGGTCAGTTCCATCGCATCCTGCAGCCTGGCCCGAACTTCAAGCTGCCGTGGCCGCTGGAATCGGTGACCAAGGTCAATGCCACCGAGATCAAGACGTTCAGCAGCCAGGTGCCGGTCCTGACCCGCGACGAGAACATCGTCAACGTCTCGCTCAACGTCCAGTACCGCATCGATGATCCGCGTCTGTATCTGTTCGGCTCGGTCGATGCCGACCAGGTGCTGGAACAGACCGCGCAGAGCGCCGTGCGTGAGCAGGTCGGTCGTGCGGACCTCAACAACGTGCTGAACAACCGTGGCCCGCTGGCCGTGGCCGCCGAAGAGCGCCTGCAGGCCTCGCTCGGCAGCTACCGCACCGGTCTGTCGGTGACCGGTCTGACCCTGCCCGATGCCCGCCCGCCCGAGGAGGTCAAGCCGGCCTTCGATGAGGTCAACGGTGCCCAGCAGGTCAAGGAGCGTCTGATCAACGAAGCCCAGGCCTACGCGGCCAAGGTGGTTCCGGAAGCGCGCGGCCAGGCCTCGCGGGCCCGTACCACCGCCGAAGGCTACAAGCAGGCCGTGGTTGCCAAGGCCGAGGGTGATGCCTCGCGCTTCAGCCTGCTGCAGGTCCAGTACAAGGACGCCCCGGAAGTCACGCGCAAGCGCCTGTGGCTGGAAACGGTGCAGAAGGTGCTCTCGGAGAACCGCAAGATCATCGGTGGCGATGGCCGCCAGCTGATCTACGTGCCGATGCCGGGCGACAACCGCACCAGCAGCAATGCCGCTCCGGCGGTGACCCCGGAAGTCATGCTGCCGTCGCTGCCTGCCAGCACGGCCGTCGATGGCGTTCGCAATGCGGAGCGTCCGACGACGCGCCCGACCGGTCGTGAGGAGGGCAGCCGATGAGAAGTTCACTGTGGATTGGTCTGGCCGTAGCGGTCCTGCTCGGCCTGCTGGGTTCGGTCTACGTGGTCCGTGAGGACCAGACCGCGATGGTGTTGAACCTGGGCAAGGTGGTCCGTGCGGACATCAAGCCGGGCCTGCACTTCAAGGTGCCGCTGGTGGAAACGGTGCGCGTGTTCGATCGCCGCTTCCAGGTGCTCGACACCGCCCCGGCGCGTTACTTCACCGCCGAGCAGAAGGACGTCAGCGTCGACTTCTTCGCGATCGGTTACATCTCCGACGTGCGTGCTTATTTCCGTGCGACCGGCGGCGATGCCCGCGTGGCGAATGCCCGCCTGGCCCCGATCATCACCGACTCCCTGCGCAACCAGATCAACTCGCGTTCGTTGCAGCAGCTGGTGTCCGGCGATCGCAGCGAACTGATCGCCAACCAGCTGACCGGCATCAACGAGTCGGTCAAGGCGCTCGGCATGCAGATCATCGACCTGCGCATCAAGCAGATCGACCTGCCGACCGACAGCCAGGTGATCAACGATGTGTACGAACGCATGCGCGCCCAGCGTAAGCAGGAAGCCGCCAAGCTGCGCGCCGAGGGTGAGGAGCAGTCGCTGACCATCCGTGCCCAGGCCGACCGCGAGAGCACCGTGATCGTGGCCGAAGCCGAGCGTGATGCCCAGCAGCTGCGCGGTGCCGGCGATGCCGACGCCGCCCGCATCTACGGCAAGGCCGGTTCGGCCGACCCGTCGTTCTACGCCTTCTACCGCAGCCTGGAGGCCTACCGTGGCTCCATGACCGACGGCAACGGCGTGATCGTGCTCGACAAGAACGACCCGTTCCTGCAGTACCTCAAGAGCGATCGCTGAGGCCGCAGGCGGTAGTCATCCACGGGGACCCGGTGCAGACCGGGTCCCCGTTTTGTTTGTGGAGATGTCATGAAAGAACTGTTCTCGGCCCTGTGCCTGGTCGCCGTGCTCGAAGGCCTGTTCCTGTTCGCCGCCCCGCTGGCCTGGAAACGGATGGCCGAGCAGCTGCTGATGCTGCGCAGCAGCGCCCTGCGTGCCTGGGGCGGGGTGATCCTGCTGGCCGGGCTGACCACGCTGTGGTGGTTGAAGCATTGAGCGGGTTCCCGCCATGCGCTGTCTGGTAGTGCCGGCCGCTGGCCGGCTCCCGGGATGGCCTGGAGC
>NZ_JBDJLB010000021.1:0-11483 GCF_039673155.1 Stenotrophomonas sp. TWI1149 | reverse complement strand
GGCACCGGTCGCGCCGCCGGCCGCGCCAGCCCAATGCGTCAGCCTGGGGCCCTTCGCCGACCGCGCGACGGCCCAGGCCGCCCAGTCCCGCGCCGGGAGTGCCCTGCGCACGGCCCGGCTGCGCGAGGTCGCCGATGCCGGCGCCACCCGTTACCGGGTGCTGCTGCCGCCCGCCGCCAGCCGGGAAGAGGCGCAGGCAACGGTCAAGCGCATCGTTGCGGCCGGCGTGAGCGATTACTACATCATTGCCCAGGGCGAGGAGACCCATGCCATCGCGCTGGGCCAGTACCGCAACCGGGAAGGCGCGGATCGCCGCCTGGCGGCGCTGAGCGCGGCCGGTTTCAAGGCGAAGATGGTCGCCAGCGGTGGCGATGGCAGCGCGCAGTGGTGGCTGGATGCGACCCTGGCAGCGGGTACAGAGGCCGCCGCGGCACGCCAGCGCAGCGGCGCAGCCCAGCAGCGCTCGCTGGAATGCGCGCGCGTGCGCTAGAATCCCGGCTCCGCGACGGGTCGTCCCGCCGCGATGCCGATGCCGGCATAGCTCAGTTGGTAGAGCAACCGCCTTGTAAGCGGTAGGTCCCCAGTTCGAATCCGGGTGCCGGCACCATTGCTGCACGGTCGATGACGGCTGCTGCAGCGCCGCGAGTCGTATCGCCTCGCGCTGGCTATGCTGTTCCTCTTTGCAATGGAGGCAACAGCGATGGCGATGTATTCCCCGGTTTCCCTGATTGGCGTGCCCACCGACATCGGGGCGGGCCACCGTGGCGCGGGTCTGGGACCGGACGCCCTGCGCATCGCGGGCCTGGGTGATGCGCTGATCGCGCGGGGCGTGGAGGTGCGCGATCTCGGCAACCTGGACGGCCCGCGCAATCCATGGACGGCACCGGTGCAGGGCTATCGCCATCTCGACGAGGTGGCCGCCTGGAACCGCGCGCTGATGGACGCCACCTACACCGAACTGCAGGCCGGCCGCATGCCGATCATGCTCGGCGGCGACCACTGCCTGGGCATCGGCTCGATCAGCGCGGTCGCGCGCTGGTGCCGTGAGCAGGGCAAGGACCTGCGCGTGCTCTGGCTGGACGCGCATTCGGACTTCAACACCAGCGAGGTCACCCCGTCGGGCAATGTGCACGGCATGCCGGTGGCCTGCCTGTGCGGGCTCGGCCCGGATGCGTTGACCCGGCTCGGCGGCGACGCCCCCGCGATCCGCCCGCAGCAGGTGCACCAGATCGGCATCCGCTCGGTGGACCAGGAAGAGAAGCGCCTGATCAAGCAGCACCAGGTCGATGTCTACGACATGCGCTACATCGACGAAGCCGGCATGAAGCGCACCATGGAAGCGGCACTGGCCGGCATCGATGCCAACACCCATCTACATGTCAGCTTCGACGTGGACTTCCTGGATCCCAGCATCGCGCCGGGCGTGGGCACCACGGTGCCGGGCGGGGTCAACTACCGCGAGGCGCAGTTGGTGATGGAGATGATCGCCGACACCGGGCGCATGGGCTCGCTGGACATCGTCGAGCTGAATCCGCTGCTGGACAACCGCAATGCCACGGCCGAACTGGCGGTGGATCTGGTCGAAAGCCTGTTCGGCAAATCGACGCTGATGCGCGATTGAGAACTTCTGGCTGAACAGCGTTTTCCTGCATTCACATCCGCTGCACGCCGCTCCAGCCAGATTGCACGTCACGCGGCGCTGTGTGTTTCGACCCACGGCACTGCAGGTCAGGAAGGGGAGCTGCGCTGGCGTGCTCTCCTGACAGGCGGGACCGGATTTCGGTATTGAATTTGAACAACCAGGAGAACCCCATGAAGCGTGTTATCGCACTGATGCTGTTGTCGATGTTCTCGGTGGCCATGCTGTCCGGCTGCAACACCGTTGCTGGTGCAGGCAAGGACGTGCAGAAGGCCGGTGAATCGGTCGAAGACGCTGCCAAGGGCAACTGATCCGCGGATCAGCAGTCAACGAAAAAGGCCGGGAATTCCCGGCCTTTTTCATGTCCGCGGTATGACAGTGCGGACGGATGCCGTAGTGAATCATTCAAGCTCGTGAGCATGCGTTTCATCGCCGCTTGACCGTGCGGCAACGCGCCTTGGCGCACTCTGGTCCCACGGCGAGATGGCCGTTGCAATCAAGGAAGCGAACCCATGAACAAAGACATCATTTCCGGCAAGTGGACGCAGCTCAAGGGCAAGGCGCAGGCCAAGTGGGGCGACCTGACCGACGACGATTTCAAGGTGGCCGAAGGCAATGCCGAGTACCTCGCAGGACGCCTGCAGGAACGCTATGGCTGGGCACGCGACCGTGCTGAAACCGAAGTCCGCGACTTCGAAGCCGCCATGCGCAAGGATTATCCGGATTACCACTGAGGGGTGATCCGTAGCGACGGTTCAGCCGTCGGGGGTTGAAACCGGAACGGGCCGCGAGAGCGGCCCGTTTTTTCATGCGCTTGGTCCGGGATCAGCGATCGCGGTACGGCGGCGGGTCCGGCACGTACTGGCCGGGGAAGGCCTGCGGCGCGTCGCGCGGCGGCGTGCTCCGCCGTGGAAGGATCCCGCGTGCTCTCAGATTGCGCTCACTGTCGTAGCGGACCTGCAGCTGCTGCGCGGGATCCGCCGTGGCGCGCTCGAAGGAGGTGTTGCGCACGCGCGAGGCCTCGCGCTGGCCATGGCCGGTGCCCAGTTGGGGGGCGGGGGCCGAGGAACCGGTCACGCGTGCGCTCTCCATCGTCGATGCGCGCGCCTGCGGACGTGCCTTGGCATCGGCCGCGCCGGCCACCGCGGGCGCCGCTTCCCAGGACACCCGCCCGGCTTCGTGGAACACCGCCACCCCGATCACCCCGATGTTGTCCGGGCGCCCGGTACGGGCCGCATAGCTGCGGCCCGGATCGGTGAACACGAACTGGGCGACCTCGTCGGAGGATTTGCGCCAGCCGTGGATATCGGTGGTCTGCCACGGGTTGAGCACATAGCCGGTCTGGCCGGGGGCAGCCACCTCGCCGCTGATGGCATTCAGACCGTCGACCGAGAGCACGACCAGCACCCGCTCGGCGCTGCCGTTGCGCAGCCGCACGCTGTAGCGATGGCCCTGCTGCCCCGCCACCCAGCGCTGGCTGCCCTGGCGGTACTGGGTCAGGGCCTGGCCGCTGTCGCGGTCGATCACGGTCAGGTGGACGGGCCCGGTGTCGTAGCGCAGAGAGGGCGCCGGCTTGAAGCCGCACAGGGCCAGCACGGCAAGCAGGGGCAGGATCAGGCGTTTCATGGCAGGGCTCCGCAGGGCAGGTGCAGGATCAAACGCACGGGCCCGGCCAACGGGGTCGAGCGCGGGCAGGTAAACTGGGGCGGTTCATCTGTCCGCATTGATTCCCCATGACTACCCGCGTCCTTACCGGCATCACCCCCTCCGGCACGCCCCACCTGGGCAACTACGTCGGCGCCATCCGTCCGGCGATCACCGCCAGCCAGGCCTCGAATATCGAGAGCTTCTTCTTCCTGGCCGACCTGCACAGCCTGATCAAGGCGCAGGAGCCGGAGCGCACCCAGCGCTCCACGCTGGAGATCGCGGCAAGCTGGCTGGCGTGCGGGCTGGATCCGGACAAGGTGTGGTTCTACCGGCAGAGCGACATCCCGGAAACCACCGAGCTGATGTGGTTCCTGACCGTGATCGCCAGCAAGGGCATCCTCAACCGCGCGCATGCCTACAAGGCGGCCGTGGACAAGAACCGCGAGGAGCAGCTGGATGATGACGCCGGGGTCAGCGCGGGGTTGTTCATGTACCCGGTGCTGATGGCGGCCGACATCCTGATCTTCAAGGCCAACCGCGTGCCGGTCGGCCGCGACCAGATCCAGCATATCGAGATGGCGCGCGACTTCGCCCAGCGTTTCAACCACGTCTACGGCCAGGAATTCTTCCCGCTGCCGGAGGTGGTGATCGATGAGCAGGTCGCCACGCTCGCGGGCCTGGATGGCCGCAAGATGAGCAAGAGCTATCACAACACCATCCCGCTGTTCGCCCCGCGCGCGGAGCTGAAGAAGCTGGTGTTCGCGATCCTCACCGATTCGCGCGCGCCCGGCGAGCCGAAGAGCACCGAAGGCTCGGCGCTGTTCCAGATGTACCAGGCCTTCGCCACCCCGGAACAGACCGCTGCGTTCGCGCAGGCGTTCGCCGACGGCATCAGCTGGGGCGATGCCAAGCAGCAGCTGTTCGAGCGCATCGACAGCGAGATCACCCCGCTGCGCGAGCGCTATGACGCGCTGATGGCCGAGCCGGAAAAGATCGAGGCGCTGCTGCGCCGTCGTGGCCAGCAACTGCGCGAGCAGTTCGCCGTGCCGCTGCTCAAGGAGCTGCGCCATGCGGTCGGCCTGCGCGATCTGTCCACCGCCGGTGACGTGCCCAGTGAGGAAAGCGAGGCCGCGCGCGCCGCACCGCCGCTGTTCAAGCAGTACCGCGAGAAGGACGGCCGTTTCTACTTCAAGCTGCAGGCCGGTGACGGCACGCCGCTGATCCAGAGCGAAGGCTTCGATTCGCCGCGCGATGCCGGCCAGCTGATCGGCGTGCTCAAGCAGACCGAGCATGGCGACGGGCTGCAGAGCGAGCTGTTCAAGCTCGAGGCCGAGGTCGACGTAGTGCTGGCCGCACTCCAGGCGCTGCGCGGGTAACGCCTGCCGCTGCCCGGCGACCAGGCAACCGCAGCATCAGGTAGTGCCCGCCGCTGGCCGGCAACCAGGCGAACGCCCCGTCACGCAGGCATCGACCGTGGGTCGATGCCACCGCTATGGCATGATGCCCCTGCACGCCGCAGGGGCGTGTTCCTGCACGGGAGACTGCGATGGCCTGGTTGTCGTTGTTGTTGTTCCTGCCCTGGTTCGTGCTGCTGGGCACGCTGTACTGGCTGTTCCCGCGCCAGCCGCGTGGCACCGCGCGCCGCCTGTTCGATGGTGTCGCGCTGGTGCTGGCCTTCGTGCTGAGCATCCTGGCGATGCTGTGGGGCCACCACATCGGCGTGGTCCAGAACGATGCCGGACCAATCTGGCGGCAGGTACTGGCGGTGCTCTACGCCTACGGTGCGTTCCTGGCGGTGATGGTGGCCGCCGTGCTGCTGCGTGGACCACTGCTGAGTGCAACTGCGACCAAAGCCGCATCGAAGCCGCTGCACTGATCGACGTAAGATGGGGGCGTTTCGTGCCAGGGATGTGTTGATGCACTCCGACCCCAGCATTCATACGATCGACACCGCGTTCCAGCGCGATGATTTCGACGCGGCCTACCTGATCGTCGAGAACGGCCGGGCGGCCTTCATCGATTGCGGCACCGGCCTGGCCGTGCCCGCGATGCTCGCCGCATTGACGCGCGCCGGCTGCGTGCCGGAACAGGTCGACTGGCTGATCCTGACCCATGTGCACCTGGATCACGCCGGCGGCGCCGGCCTGCTGATGCAGCAATTGCCCAACGCCACCCTGGTCGTGCACCCGCGCGGCGCGCCGCACATGCTCGATCCGACCCGCCTGGTGGCCGGGGCCACCGAGGTCTATGGCGAAGCCGAGATCGCACGCAGTTATGGCCCGGTGCTGCCGGTGCCCGCCGCGCGCGTGATGATCGCCGAGGATGGCCACACCGTGGACCTGGCCGGCCGCCCGCTGCTGTGCATCGATACCCCCGGACACGCGCGCCATCACCTGTGCGTGTGGGATGCACGCAGCCGCAGCTGGTTCACCGGCGACACCTTCGGGCTGTCCTACCGCGAGCTGGACAGTGCGCAGGGCGCGTTCATCGTGCCGACGTCATCGCCGGTCCAGTTCGATCCCGAGCCGCTGAAGCAGTCGATCGCGAAGATGCTGGCCTACGATCCTCAGGCCATGTACCTGACCCACTACGGGCCGGTGGCACCGCCGCGGAAACTGGCGGCGGATCTCGTCGAGCAGATCGATGCGATGGTCGAGATCGGTCGCCAATGCGATGGTCGGCCGGACCGGCATCGCTGCCTGGTGGCGGCACTGACCGCGCTGTACCTCGAACGCGCGCAGGCTCACGGTTGCCCGCTGGATGACGAAGCGGTGACCCACGTGCTCGCCATGGATATCGAACTCAACGCGCAGGGCCTGGCCTGCTGGCTGGATCGCGATCGCCGCTAGTGCACGGTCACGGGGGTGTCACGTTACACTCCGGTGTCCCGTTTTCGTCCTGGTGTCTGCCGTGAATCCGATGCGCATGCTGCTGCTGTCGTCCTGCCTGTTCGTGGGCGGCCTGGCCCACGCCGCCAATGATCTGCCCGGTGGCGGCATCGATCCGCAGGCCCTGTCGCGGCATGTGCGCATCCTGGCCTCGGACGAGTTCGAAGGCCGCGCGCCGGCCACGCCCGGTGAAGAGCGCACGGTCCAGTACCTGATCGAGGAATTCAAGAAGTACGGCCTGCAGCCCGGTGGCGTCGACGGCGGTTGGGTGCAGCCGGTGCCGATGGTGCGCGCGCAGGTCGATGGCCCGGTGCGCGCGCAGCTGCGCCAGAAGGGCAAGCAGCGCGCCCTGGCCAATGGCGAGGACGTGACCCTGCAGAGCCTGCGCCCGCAGGATGCGGTGGCGATCAAGAACGCACCGCTGGTGTTCGTCGGCTACGGCATCGATGCGCCCGAGCGCCACTGGAACGATTACAAGGACGTCGACCTGCACGGCAAGATCGCCGTGGTGCTGATCAATGACGCCGATTTCGAGGCCGACCAGCCGGGCGCGTTCGATGGCAAGGCCGTGACCTACTACGGCCGCTGGACCTACAAATTCGAAGAGGCCGCACGCCGCGGTGCGCAGGGCGTGCTGATCGTGCACGAGACCGCGCCGGCCGCGTACGGCTGGGCCACGGTAAAGAGCTCGGGCACCTCGCCGCTGTTTGATATCGAACGCACCCGCGAGCAGGCCCTGGCCCAGCACGTACCGGTGCGCGGCTGGATGCAGCGCAGCCTGGCCGAGCAGCTGTTCCGCGACGCGGGCCTGGATTTCGAGGCCGAGAAGCGCCGCGCCATGACCCCGGCCTTCAAGCCGGTGGCCCTGGGCGATGCGCAGCTCTCGGTCGACTTCAAGCTCAAGCGCGAGCAGGTGATCACCCGCAACGTGGTGGCCAAGCTGCCGGGTGGCGCGCATGCCGATGAAGCGGTGATCTTCTCCGCGCATTGGGACGCGTTCGGTATCGGCCAGCCCGATGCCAAGGGCGACCGCATCCGTCGCGGCGCGATCGACAACGCCACCGGCGTGGCCACCGTGCTGGAGCTGGGCCGCGTCTTCGCTGCCGGCCCGCAGCCGCAGCGCACGCTGTATTTCGTGGCGTTGACCGCGGAAGAGAAGGGCCTGCTCGGCGCCAGCTATTACGCCGCACACCCGCTCGCCCCGCTCGACAAGACCGCTGCGGTGTTGAACATCGAGATGTTCAGCCCGGATGGCCCGACCCGCGACATCGCCTCGTGGGGCAAGGGCCGGGTCTCGCTGGAAGGGGACCTGGAGCGCGTGGCCAAGGCACGGGGCCGGACCTACTCGCCGGACCCGAACCTGGAAGCCGGCTTCTTCTACCGCGCCGACCATTTCGCCTTCGCCCGCCTCGGCGTGCCGGCGATCACCATCGGCCCGGGGCTGGACATGCGCGAAGGTGGCGTCGAAAAGGGCCGTGAGCTGCGCGATGCGTATTTCGCCGCCTGCTACCACCAGGCCTGCGATGCCTGGACCCCGGGCTGGGACCCGAGTGGCCACGCCGCCGACACCCTGCTGGTCTACGACCTGGGCGCGGAACTGGCCAACAGCCGTCGCTGGCCGCAGTGGGAAGAGGACTCTGAATTCCGCGCCGAGCGTGAAAAGACCGAGTCCGCGCGCCGCTGATGTAGGGGTGGATTGCGGGATCGCCGCATCCGCGAGCAAAACCAAAGCCCCCTGAGTCAGGGGGCGGCCGCGTAGTGGCGGGGGTCTGGGTGTTGGTAAGAAGGGGCCCGCGGTTTGCGCAGCAAAGCGTGGGGCGCCAGCGCGTATGCGATGGCGCGTCCCCTACTTGCGCGTGCCATCGAGCCAGTTCGGGCCCTTGTTGGTCAGGAAGAACATGTAGACCACCAGCGATACCGCGATGATCGCCGTGACGTACACCGCGAACATGCCGACCTGGCCGGTCTTCAGCGCGCCCTGGTACAGCAGCGGCGCGGTGCCACCGAACAGCGAGTTGGCCATCGCATAGCCGAAGCCCACCCCCAGTGCGCGCACATGGGTGGGGAACAGCTCGGCTTTGACGACCGCGTTGATCGAGGTGTAGCCGGTCAGGATCACGAAGCCGATGCCCAGCACCAGGAAGGCCATGAACGGATCGTGCTGGTTGGGCAGTTCGGTGATCAGGTACCAGCTGTACAGCACGCCGCCGATGCCGAAGAACACCAGCAGGCTCTTGCGCCCGACCATGTCCGACAGCCAGCCACCGATCGGCTGCAGCACCATCAGGAAGGTCAGCACGCCGAGGTTGATCATCGTGCCGGTCATGACGTCATCGCCCGCGAACGCGCTCTGGATCATCTTCGGCCCGTTGACCGAATAGGTATAGAACGCGACGGTGCCGCCAGCGGTGATCAGGAAGCACAGCAGCAGCGGACGCCACTGGTTGACGAACAGCTCACGCATCGAGCCGGAGGCCTTGGCGCGGCCATCGCGTGCGGCTTCGATGGAATCGGTCTGCAGCGATTCGTCCATGCTCCGGCGCAGCCAGAACACCACGATCGCCGCGATGCCCCCGATGCCGAACGCCACGCGCCAGCCCCATGCGGAAATCTCCGGCTTGTCCCAGAAGGTCAGCATGCCCAGCAGGGTCAGCTGCGCCAGCACGTGGCCACCGACCAGGGTGACGTAGTGGAACGAGGACAGGAAGCCGCGCCGGCCGGGGATGGCGGCTTCGGACATGTAGGTCGCACTGGTGCCGTACTCACCCCCGGTCGCGAAGCCCTGCAGGAGGCGCGCGAACAGCAGGATCACCGCCGCCCAGATGCCGATCTGCGAGGCGGTCGGGGTGATCGCGATCAGGAACGAACAGGCGGCCATCACCGTGACCGACACCGTCAGCGCCAGCCGTCGGCCGTAGCGGTCGGCGAAGCGGCCGAAGTACCACGCGCCGATCGGGCGCATCAGGAAGGTGGCGGCGAAGATCGCCCACACATACATGGTGGAGTTCTTGTCGGCGGCCGAGAAGAACTGGGATTCGAAGTACACCGCGAAGACCGAGTAGACGTAGACGTCATACCACTCGACCAGATTGCCGGCCGAGCCTTTGAGGGTGTTGGAGATGGAGCGCCGCAGGGCGGCCCGTTCGGGGTGTGCCGCGGTGGCGGGGACGGAAGTGCTCATGCAGGGTAGGGGTCCTGGCTGGGAAGCGTTGATTGCTCTTGTTACCTTACCGCACGTCAAAAACGGGTGCGTGTCAGGCATCACGCGGCGGCCTGGTGAAATCAGCGTGCCAGCACAAGGGGTGCCGCGGCATCGGCAACCGCCTAGAATCCGGGTTCCCCCGTACCGTGGTGGCCCATGGCCGTCCTACCCGAATCCCCGTCGGCCGCTCCCCGCAGCGGCCTGGTCGTCCTGGCGCTGCTGCTGGTGTACGTGGTCTGGGGGTCCACCTATCTCGGGATCCGGCTGGCGCTGGAAGGCGGCGCGCTGCCGCTGACGATGGTCTCCGGCGGCCGGTTCATCATCGCCGGCTCGCTGATGTATGCCGTGCTGCGCTGGCGTGGCTCGCCCGCGCCGACCCGGCGCCAGTGGCGGAACCTGGCGATCATGGGCCTGACCATGCTGGTGCTGGGCAACGGCATGGTGGTGCTGGCCGAGCGCACGGTGTCCTCGGGCCTGGCCGCGACCGCCGTGGCCTCGGTGCCGCTGTGGATGGCCCTGTTCGGCGCGATGCGCGGCCAGAACGCCAGCCGCGGCGAGTGGCTGGGCATTGCGATCGGCTTCCTCGGGGTGGTCTGGCTCAACGCCGGCAGCAGCCTGACCGCCTCCCCGCAGGGCCTGATCCTGCTGCTGATCGCGCCGATCGGCTGGGCCTTCGGCTCGATCTGGGCACGCGGCCTGGACCTGCCCAGCCCGTTCATGACCGCTGCCGGGCAGATGCTCTGCGGTGGCGCGATGCTGATCGTGCTCGGCCTGCTCAGCGGCGAACGCCCGACCACCTGGCCCAGCATGAATGGCCTGCTGGCGGTGGCCTACCTGTGCATGTTCGGCTCGATCGTCGCCTTCACCGCGTACGTGTGGCTGCTGCACAACGTGCGCCCGGCGCTGGTGGCCAGCTATGCCTACGTCAATCCGGTGATCGCGGTGATCCTGGGCGTGATCATCGGCAACGAGCATTTCGGCGGGCGTGACCTGCTGGCAATGGCGGTGATCCTGGCCGGCGTGGTGGTGCTGACCCTGGCCCGGACGCGCGCGAAGTGAGCCTGCCTGCGCAACACAGCCTGCAGGAGCAGCGCCGCGGCTTCGCGATCACCGCCTTCACCTTCACCCTGTGGGGGCTGGTGCCGGTCTACTGGCACCTGCTCAAGGCGGTGCCGTCGCAGCAGATCATCGCGCACCGCATCATCTGGAGCACGGTGCTGGTGGTGGCCTGGCTGCTGCTGAGCAACGGGATGGGCTGGTGGAGGGCCATCGCGGCCCAGCCGCGCGCGCTGCCGACGCTGGCGCTGAGCAGCGTTGCGATCGCGTTCAACTGGGGCCTGTACATCTGGGCGATCAATGCCGGTCACGTGATCGAGACCAGCCTGGGGTACTTCATCAACCCACTGGTGAGCGTGGTGCTCGGCGTGGTGGTCTTGAAAGAGCGCCTGCGCCGCCTGCAGTGGCTCGCGGTGGGGTGCGCGGCCCTCGGGGTGGCATGGCTGACCGTCGATGCGGGAACGCCGCCCTGGATCGCGCTGGGGCTGGCCTGTTCGTTCGGTCTGTACGGCCTGCTGCGCAAGATGATCTCGGTGGACCCGGTGGCCGGCCTTGGGGTGGAGAGTCTGTATCTGTTCCTGCCGGCGATCGGGTTCGCGCTGTGGAGCGAGAACGGGCACGGCGGGGCGTTCTTCAGTGGCTGGGGTTGGCGCAACGATGCGCTGTTGATCTTCGGTGGTGCGGTGACGGCGTTGCCGTTGATCGGGTTTGCGTACGGGGTGAAGCGGATTCCGCTGTCGCTGGTCGGGATCCTGCAGTACATCGCGCCGAGTATCGGCCTGGTGTTGGGCGTGTTCTTTTTCCGCGAGCCGTTCGATACGGCCAAGGCGGTGGGTTTCGCTGCGATCTGGACCGGGCTGCTGCTGTTCATCGGCGACGGTGTTTGGCGGTCGCGGGTTGGGGGCTTGAAAGGCTGAAAAGCCTTGAAGCCTTGAAGCCTTGGGCTGCGGGGATGGCTGGCTGGGCGGGGGGGGGGGGGGGGGGGGGGGGGGCCCCCCCAACCACACCACAAGGGGGGGAATAGGACCACACACCCAGGGCCGGGGGGACG
>NZ_JBDJLB010000020.1:0-70990 GCF_039673155.1 Stenotrophomonas sp. TWI1149 | reverse complement strand
GTCAGCGGCCGCG
Organism: Stenotrophomonas sp. TWI1149; assembly: GCF_039673155.1. Lineage (NCBI taxonomy): Bacteria > Pseudomonadati > Pseudomonadota > Gammaproteobacteria > Lysobacterales > Lysobacteraceae > Stenotrophomonas > Stenotrophomonas sp. TWI1149. The sequence continues at coordinate 70,977 of NZ_JBDJLB010000020.1, read as the reverse complement.
CGGCGGCCCCTCCGCGTGCGCCGGGCAGGCCGCGCTCGGGCCCGGTGATGATCCGGCGCGTGGTCGCCGAGCGCGCCAGGTAGGGGGTGTACACCAGCCCGGGCAGCACGCCCTCGTGCGCGAGCAGGATGTTGGCGCGTTCCAGCAGTTCGCCGAGCCGCTCCAGCAGTTGCCGGTCGAATACGCGGTACAGCGCCAGCTGCGTTTCCAGCCCCAGCGCGAACTGTTCGCCCAGCTCGCGCACGATCCGGCACAGCGCCTGCGGACCGAACGGCAGGTCATCGGCATCGAAGGCGGGTCCGGCGGCGAGCACGCCGAAGCGCTGGCCAAGCAGCTGCAGGGCACTGGCCGAACGCTGGGCTTCGCGTCGGATGATGTCCACCAGCACGATGTCGCGGTCCACGTCGGTGTCGTTGACCAGGGTCAGCGCGGTCGCCGGGACCGAGACGTCAGTCGGCACGATGCGCTGGGTATGGCGCGGACCGCGCAGCGTGGCCAGGCTGTCGGCCAGCGCGTCCAGGAAGCGCGGGCCGAACTGCGCGTTGACCTCGTGCAGCTGGCGGGCCTGGGCAAAAATGTCGGCCTGGATCTGGCTGTTGCGCGCGCGTTCGGCGTCGCGGAACAGTTCGCGTTCGAGCTCCACGATGGTCAGCTTGAGCGGGGCGGTGAGGGTCTGCACCGCCAGCCCGTGCAGCGCGGCCAGCAGGCGGCGCACGCGCGGGGGTGCGGCCACGTCCGCGAAGCGGGTCATGTCGGGCTGGGACGACGAAGGTGCGGGCGCAGACATCCGATGTTCTTCCAGCTCCCCTGAGAACACGGAATCTAACGGTTTCGCGGGGAGCCGGCCAGCGGCCGGCACTACCGGGGCATGTGGGCAGCCGGCCGGCGCATGGGCGGGCAGCTGGCCAGCGCATATGCTGGGAGCCGGCCAGCGGCCGGCACTACCCTTTGAGGCCGGCGCCGTCCTTCAGGGCAGGAACAGCTCGACCACGTCGTTGGTGAAGCGTCGGCCCAGTTCGGTCGGGGTGGCGCGGTCGCCGCTGACGGTCATCCAGCCGTTGGCCACGGCCACGCCCAGCGGCGCGGCGATCTGCGCCCGGTCCAGCCCGGTGCGCGATTCGAAATCCTTCAGGCTGAACCCCTCATGCAGGCGCAGCAGGTTGAGCATGTACTCGAACGGCAGGCGATCGGCACTGATCACATCGTCACCGCCGATCGAGGCCGCGGTTCCGGCGGTGTCCATGAAGGTCTGCGGGTGCTTGTGCTTCCAGCGGCGCAGCACGTGCTGTTCGGCACCGCTGCTGATCTTGCCGTGCGCGCCGGCGCCGATGCCCAGGTAGTCGCCGAAGCGCCAGTAATTGAGGTTGTGCTGGCTCTGCCGGCCGGGCCTGGCGTAGGCACTGACCTCGTACTGCGCGTAGCCGGCGTCGGCCAGCATCTGCTGGCAGTGCTCCTGGATGTCCCACGCCGAATCCTCGTCGGGGATGCCCTGCGGCGGCCGCGCGAAGAACACGGTGTTCGGTTCCAGCGTGAGCTGGTAGTGCGACATGTGCGTGGGCTGCAGCGCGAAGGCGCGCTCCAGGTCATGCTCGGCCTGCGCCAGCGTCTGCTGCGGCAGCGCGTACATCAGGTCGATGTTGAAGTTGTCGTAGCCGGCGTCCTGCGCCAGTTTCACCGCACGCTCGGCCTCGTTGCTGTCGTGGATGCGGCCCAGGCGCTTGAGCGCCTCGTCGTTGAAGGTCTGGATGCCGAAGCTGATCCGGTTCACCCCGGCCGCGCGGTAACGGTCGAAACGCCCGTGCTCGGCGGTGCCCGGGTTGGTCTCCAGGGTCACTTCCAGGTTCGGCGCGAAGCGCAGCCGGGCCGAGGCGGCCTGCAGGAAGCGGTCGATCGCCTCCGGCGGGAACAGGCTGGGCGTGCCGCCACCGAAGAAGACACTGCTCACCACCCGGCCCCAGACCAGCGGCAGGTCCTGGTCCAGATCGCGGATCAGCGCGTCGACGTAGGCCTCGAACGGCAGCTCGCCCTTGGCCGCATGCGAGTTGAAATCGCAGTACGGGCATTTGCGCACGCACCAGGGCAGGTGCACGTACAGCGCCAGCGGCGGTGGCACCAGCCGCGGGGCGTGGTCGTGGTCGTGGTCCCCGGAACAGGCTTCGCCGGGCAGGTGGGCGCAGGAGGCGTGGGGCATCACAGCAGCCCGGGCAGCTTCTGCTTGAGCAGCTGCAGCGCCTTGGCGCGGTGGCTCATCGCGTTCTTCAGGTCCGGCGCCATTTCCGCGGCGGTCTGTGCCAGCACCGGGTCCAGGAACAGCGGGTTGTAACCGAAGCCGTGGCTGCCGCGCAGTTCATCGACGATCACGCCTTCCCAGCTGCCTTCGCAGATCAGCGGCTGCGGATCATTGGCATGGCGCAGCAGCACGATCACCGCGTAGAAGCGGGCGCTGCGGCGCTCGGCCGGTACGTCGCGCATCGCCTCGAGCAGCTTGGCGTTGTTGGCCGCATCGTTGGTCGGGCTGCCGGCATAGCGCGCGCTGTACAGGCCGGGCGCGCCGTCGAGCGCATCCACGATCAGGCCCGAATCGTCGGCCAGCGCGGGCAGGCCGGTGCTCTGGCAGGCATGGCGTGCCTTGATCAGCGCGTTCTCGACGAAGGTCAGGCCGGTTTCCGGCACGTCGCTGACGCCGAGTTCGCCCTGCGCCACGATCTCCAGCGGCAGGCCGGTGAGCATGGCCTGCAGTTCCTTCAGTTTGCCGGCGTTGCCGCTGGCCAGGACCAGTTTCATTGCTTGGGCTCCAGCAGATCCCACGTATTGCCATAGAGGTCGCGGAATACCGCGACCGTTGCGTAGACCTCCTCGCGTGGGGTTTCGAGGAAGGTCACGCCACGCGCGGTCATCGCCGCGTGGTCGCGCCAGAAATCATCGGTGTTCAGGAAGAAGCCGACCCGGCCGCCGGTCTGGTTGCCGATCCGCGCGCGCTGTTCGTCGTTGCTGGCGCGCGCCAGCAACAGGGCGGCCGCGCTGCCGTCGGTCGGCCCGACCACGACCCAGCGCTTGTCGCCCTGGTCGATGTCATCGATCAGGCTGAAGCCCAGCGCGCCGGTGTACCAGGCGATCGCTTCGTCGTAGTCGGCCACCACCAGGGTGGTCAGGGCGATGCGACGGTTCATGCCTGGGCCAGGGCCGCCTGCTGCGCGGCGAACAGATCCTTGATGCCCTTCTCGGCCAGTGCCAGCAGCGCATCCAGCTCGTCGCGGCGGAAGGCATGGCCTTCGGCGGTGCCCTGCAGCTCGATGAAGCCGCCGCCGTCGTTCATCACGACGTTCATGTCGGTATCGCAATCGCTGTCTTCGGCGTAATCCAGATCCAGCACCGGGGTGCCGCGGTAGATGCCCACCGAGACGGCGGCGACCGCACCGAAGATCGGGTTGCGCTTGATGTCGCCGCGCTTGATCAGGAAGTTCACCGCGTCGACCAGGGCCACGTACGCGCCGGTGATCGCGGCGGTACGGGTGCCGCCATCGGCCTGCAGCACATCGCAGTCGAGCGTGATGGTGCGCTCGCCGAGCGCGCCGCGATCGATGCAGGCGCGCAGGGTGCGGCCGATCAGGCGCTGGATCTCCAGCGTGCGGCCCCCCTGCTTGCCGCGGGCGGCTTCGCGATCGTTACGGGTGTGGGTCGAACGCGGCAGCATGCCGTACTCGGCCGTCACCCAGCCTTCGCCCTTGCCACGCAGGAAGCCCGGCACGCGGTTTTCCACGCTGGCCGTGCACAGCACGCGGGTCTCACCGAAGCTGACCAGGACCGAGCCCTCGGCGTGACGGGTGAAGGCGCGCTCGATGCGCACTTCGCGCAGCTGGTCGGCCTGGCGGCCGCTGGGACGGGAATCAGTCATGCTCAAGTTCCGGTAAGACGGGGGGATGCGGGGCCACGCCCGGGCCGGGGACCGGCGGGCGAGGAGGCTCTGAGGAGACCGCTAGGGTACCATTTGCACTTTGAGAGCACCGGAAACCCGCATGATTCGAAGCATGACCGCCTATGCCAACGGCGAGCGCGCCACCCGCTGGGGCACGCTGGCCTGCGAGCTGCGCTCGGTCAACCACCGGTTCCTGGAGGTCGGCGTGCGCCTGCCCGAAGAACTGCGTGCGTTGGAGCCGCACCTGCGCGAGCGCGTCGCTTCGCGCTGCAGCCGCGGCAAGATCGATCTGGTCATGCGCCTGCGCGCGCCGGAGGTCACCGGTGCCCTGGTGGTCAACGATGCGCTGCTCGGCCAGCTCGGCGAGCTGGCGACCCGGTTGTCCTCGGGCTTCCCGAGCCTGCAGGTGAGTTTCACCGAGCTGCTGCAGATGCCGGGCGTGATGCAGGGTGAGGCGGTCGATGCCGCCGCGCTGCATGCCGAAGCCCTGGCCCTGCTGGATACCGCGCTGGACGGCTTCGTCGCCGCGCGTGAGCGTGAAGGCGACAAGCTCGCCACCGCGATCCAGGAACGCGTGGACAGCATCGAGCGCATCGCCGCCGAGGTCACCACCCTGATCCCGCTGATCCGCGAAGGCCAGCGCACCAAGCTGGCCGCCCGGCTGGCCGACCTGCCGCACCCGGTCGATCCCGGCCGTGCCGAGCAGGAGCTGGTGATGTGGCTGCAGAAGCTGGACGTGGATGAGGAACTGGATCGCCTGGGCAGCCACATCGCCGAGATCCGCCGCGTCTTCACGCAGCGCGAGCCGGTCGGCCGCCGCTTGGACTTCCTGCTGCAGGAGTTCAACCGCGAGGCCAACACGCTGGGCTCCAAGTCGGTGGACAGCCGCACCTCCAATGCCGCCGTCGAGCTGAAGGTACTGATCGACCAGATCCGCGAACAGGTGCAGAACATCGAATGAGCAGCCAGACCCCGCCCGTCGGTGCGCCTGCACGCGGCACCCTGTACATCGTGGCCGCGCCCTCCGGCGCCGGCAAGAGCAGCATCGTCAACGCCACCCTGGCCCGCGACCCGCAGATCGCCCTGTCGATCTCGTTCACCTCGCGCGCCACCCGCCCGGGTGAAATAAACGGCGAGCACTACCACTTCGTCAGCGCCGAGGAATTCGAATCGATGATCGCCGCAGGCGACTTCTTCGAGCATGCCTGGGTGCATGGCGACTGGAAGGGCACCGCGCGGCAGTCGGTCGAGCCGCAGCTGTCGGCCGGCCAGGACGTGCTGCTGGAGATCGACTGGCAGGGCGCCCAGCAGGTCCGCCAGCTGGTGCCGGGCACGGTCACGGTGTTCATCCTGCCGCCGTCCAAGCAGGCGCTGCAGGACCGGATGCGCAAGCGCGGGCAGGACAGCGAGGCGGTGATCGCCCAGCGCCTGGCCGCCGCGCGTGAAGAAATGCTGCACTTCAACGACTTCGACTACGTGATCGTCAACGAAGTCTTCGAGACCGCGGTGGATGAACTGTGCGCCATCTTCACGGCCAGCCGCCTGCGCCGGGAGGCCCAGAAGGTCCGCCACGCGGGCCTCATCCAGGCCCTGCTGACCCAGGACCCGCCCACAAACGACTGATTCCAAACGGGGTGCTAGCCGGTTGGCTTGATTTTGTCCAGCCCTGGCGGGTACACTCCGTCCCCTTTCCCTCATTCGATTGAGCAGCCCTCACCGGCTGCCGGGAGCCCGCATGGCCCGCATCACCGTAGAAGATTGTCTGGAAGTCGTGAACAACCGTTTCGAACTGGTCATGATGGCGTCCAAGCGCGCCCGTCAGCTGGCCAATGGCGTCCAGGCCACCCTGGACAACAGCGAAACCGAAGACAAGCCGACCGTGCTGGCGCTGCGCGAAATTGCCGCCCGCAAGATCGACAACGCCCTGATCGACGAAGTCGAGAAGTCCGAGCGCGAGCGTGCCGAGCGTGAAGCACTGGAGTGGGCCGCTGCCGAAGTCGTCGCCGACGAAGACATGTCCAAGAACGACGACTGATCGCCTCGCGCGTCCGTTGTTGTTGCTGCGAACAGCCCGCCTTTTGGCGGGCTGTTTCGTTTGTGCCGCCAGTGGCCGCGGCCGGAGCGTGTTGTTGCAGGTGAAACTCCCTGTTCAGGGATTTGCCGATATCACGCCGCTGGCATAGTCTTTGAGCATGAACCCAGGCCCCACTGCCAAGGTCGCCACGCCCGCCGGCGCGGCCGTACCCGACTATGTCCTCCAGCTTGAGCGCGCAGCGCACTATCTGCCGCCCGATCAACTGCCGCTGCTGCGCCGCGCCTGGGAAGTAGGCGCTGCCGCGCATGCCGGCCAGACCCGCAAGTCGGGCGAGCCCTACATCACCCACCCGGTCGCCGTGGCCCAGGTGTTGGCCGAGCTCGGCCTGGACGTGGAAGCGTTGATCGCCGCGATCCTGCACGACACCATCGAAGACACGCCGCTGACCCGCGAGGAGCTGGCCGCCGAGTTCGGCGAAGCCGTGGCCGAGCTGGTCGATGGCGTCACCAAGCTGGACAAGCTGAAGTTCCGCGACCGCCAGGAAGCGGCGGCGGAGAGCTTCCGCAAGATGCTGCTGGCGATGTCGCGCGACCTGCGCGTGATCATGATCAAGCTGGCCGACCGCCTGCACAACATGCGCACGCTCGGCGCGCAGAGCCGCGAGGCCCGCGGCCGGATCGCGCGCGAGACGCTGGAGATCTACGCCCCGATCGCGCAGCGGCTGGGCATGAGCCTGGTCAAGAGCGAGCTGCAGAACCTGGGCTTCAAGGCGCTGTACCCGTGGCGCCACGCGATCCTGGAAAAACACATCCGCAGCCAGCCGGTGGTCCGCCGCGAGGCGATGGCGCAGGTGGAGGTGCAGCTGAGCCAGCGCCTGGCCAAGGAAGGGCTGGAACACCGCCTGGTCAGCCGCATCAAGACGCCGTGGAGCATCTACAACAAGATGTGCGACGAGAACAAATCCTTCGATCAGGTGATGGATGTGTTCGGGTTCCGGTTGGTGGTGCGCAACGTGCCCAACTGCTATCACGCGCTGGGTTCGGTGCATGCCACGTTCAAACCGCTGGATGGGCGCTTCCGCGATTTCATCGCGATCCCCAAGGCCAACGGTTACCAGTCGCTGCATACGGTGTTGTTCGGGCCGTACGGTTCGCCGATCGAGGTGCAGATCCGCACCGAAGAGATGGACCTGATCGCCGAGCGCGGCGTGGCGGCGCACTGGACGTACAAGTTCGGTGGCGATTCGCCCAACAGCGCGCAGAGCCGCGCACATGCGTGGATCGTGGAATTGATCGACTCGCAGCGGGCGGCCGGCTCGTCGCTGGAATTCCTGGACAACGTCAAAGTGGACCTGTTCCCGGACGAGGTCTATCTGTTCACGCCCAAGGGCAAGATCCTGGCCTTGCCGCGCAATTCCACCGCGCTCGATTTCGCGTATGCAGTGCATACCGATGTGGGCAACATGGCGGTGGCCTCGCGGGTCGACAAGAAGCTGGTCCCGCTGCGCACGAAACTGGTCAGCGGGCAGACGGTGGAAGTGATCACCGCCCGTTCGGCCACGCCGAAGCCGCAGTGGCTGGAGTTCGTGGTCAGTTCGAAGGCGCGTACCGCGATCCGTCACCAGCTCAAACAGCTGGAACACGAGGACGCCGTGCAGTTGGGCCACCGGATGCTGGACCGCGCGCTGGAGGCGATGGACAGCTCGCTGGAACGCCTGCCGAAGGGGCGCCTGGATGCCTTCCTGGCCGAACACCGGTACCCGCGCCTGGAGGCGCTGCTGGCCGAGGTGGCACTGGGCAACTGGATGCCGAACCAGGCCGCGCAGGCACTGATGGCGTATGCGGAGCTGCGCGGCGGGGCGCATTCCAAGCATTCGCAGGAAAAGATCCTGATCAACGGCAGCGAGCGCGGGGTGGTGAGCTTCGCGAACTGCTGCCAGCCGATCCCGGGCGACGACATCATGGGGTACCACACGGCCGGCAAGGGCATCGTGGTGCACCGGCTGGATTGCCCGAACCTGGCGGAGCTGCGCAAGTCGCCGGAGCGCTGGGTGCCGATCGGGTGGGATACGACGGTGTCGGGCGACTACGATACGTCGCTGATCGTGGAGGTCGAGAACGGGACCGGCGTGCTGGCACAGTTGGCCGCGGCGATCGCGCAGAGCCATTCGAACATCGAGCGCGTGGATTATCTGGATCGCGATTTCAATGCGGCGGTGCTGTGCTTCAACGTGCAGGTGCGTGATCGGAACCATCTGGCGGAAGTGATGCGCAGGCTGCGGCGTTTGTCCGTGGTGCAGTCGGTACGGCGGCAATGATCGCCCCGGCGGCCGGCCGGATGACAGCATCCCGGTAGATCCACGCCATGCGTGGATGCTCTCCGTTCCGGCACCGCGAAGCCACGCATGGCGTGGCTCTACCCTTCTCGACACCGGGAAGCCACGCATGGCGTGGCGCTACCCGTTCCGGCGGTACAATTGTGTTCCCCCTTTTGAACCGTGGAGCTCCCATGTCCCGTCAGATCATCACCAGTGCCAAGGCCCCGGCCGCCATCGGTCCGTATTCGCAGGCCGTGCGTGCGGGCAATACCGTGTATTTCTCGGGCCAGATTCCGCTGGATCCGGCCACCGGTGAGATCGTCGGTGTGGGCGATATCGAGGCACAGGCGCGTCGTGCGTTCGACAACCTGAAGGCCGTCGCCGAAGAAGCCGGCGGTTCGCTGGATCAGATCGTCCGCCTGGGCTTGTACCTGACCGATCTGGGCGAGTTCGCCAAGGTCAATGCGGTCATGCAGGACTACTTCAAGGCGCCGTTCCCGGCCCGCTCCACCATCGAAGTCGCGGGTCTGCCGAAGGCCGCCAACTTTGAAGTCGATGCGGTGATGGTGCTCGACCAGGCCTGACGTGGCGCGGTCACGGGCTCCTGCACCGGCGCTGGCCGCGGCCGGGGAGGCATCGTTGTCGATGCTCTCCGGTATCGGGCCGGCGGTGGCGATCAAGCTGGCCGCCCGTGGCCTGTCTTCGCTGCAGGACCTGTGGCTGCATCTGCCGCTGCGCTATGAGGACCGGACCCGGCTGACCACCATCGCGGCGCTGCAGCCGGGGGTGGCGGCACAGGTGGAGGGGCGGGTGAGCGCGGTCGAGCGCGGCTTCCGCTATCGGCCGGTGCTCAAGGTGGCGATCGAGGATGATTCGTACGGCACGCTGGTGCTGCGGTTCTTCCATTTCCGCGCCCAGCAGGTGTCGCAGTTTGCCGTGGGCACGCGGATCCGCTGCTACGGCACCGCCAAGCCCGGCCATCACGGGCTGGAAATCGTCCATCCCAGTTATCGGGTGATGGGCGGCAATGAAGAGGATGCGCTGGGCGATAGCCTCGATCCGGTCTATCCGGCGGTCGAAGGCGTGGGCCCGGCGACGATGCGGAAGTTCATCGGGCTGGCGCTGGACAGGTTGCCCGAAGAATCGACGCTGGAATTGTTGCCCGCTGGCTGGTTGTCCGGCCTGGGCCTGCCATCGCTGCGCAGTGCGCTGTTGACCGTGCACCGGCCACCGCCGGACGCGGATCTTGCCGCGCTGGCCGCAGGCCGCCATCCGGCGCAACGTCGGCTGGCCATCGAGGAATTGCTGGCCCACCACCTGAGCCTGCGCCGCCAGCGCATGGCGTTGCAGGCGCATCACGCGCCGTCGCTGCGCGGGCAGGGCCTGCTGGTGGCGCAGCTGCGCGACAGCCTGCCGTTCCAGTTGACCGGTGCGCAGCAGCGCGTGTTCGAGCAGATCCGCAAGGACCTGGCCAAGGCGCATCCGATGCTGCGGCTGGTGCAGGGCGATGTCGGCTCGGGCAAGACCGTGGTCGCCGCGTTGGCGGCGATGCTGGCGGTGGAGCGGGGCAAGCAGGTCGCATTGGCCGCACCCACCGAGCTGCTGGCCGAGCAGCACATGAACAATCTGCGCGCCTGGCTGGAGCCGCTGGGCGTGCGCACGGCGTGGCTGGCCGGCAAGGTCACCGGCAAGGCGCGCACCAAGGTCCTGGCCGAGGTCGCCTCGGGCGAAGCCCAGGTGGTGGTCGGGACGCATGCGCTGATGCAGGACAGCGTGGTGTTCAAGGACCTGGCACTGGCCATCGTCGATGAGCAGCACCGTTTCGGCGTGCACCAGCGGCTGGCACTGCGCGACAAGGGCGCGGACGGGCGCAGCGTGCCGCACCAGCTGGTGATGACCGCGACCCCGATTCCGCGCACGCTGGCGATGTCCGAGTATGCCGATCTGGATGTCTCGGCGATCGATGAGCTGCCGCCCGGGCGTACGCCGGTGCAGACCGTGGCACTCAACAATGATCGCCGTCCGGAGCTGATCGAACGCATCGCGGTGGCCTGCCGCGAAGGCCAGCAGGTGTACTGGGTCTGCACGCTGATCGAGGAAAGCGAAGAGCTGGACGCCACTCCGGCGCAGGCCACGTTCGAATCGCTGCAGGCGCTGTTGCCGGGCGTGCGGGTGGGGCTGGTACATGGGCGGCTGAAGGCGAGCGAGAAGCTGGCCACGATGGTCGCGTTCAAGGCCGGCGAGATCGATCTGCTGGTGGCCACCACGGTCATCGAGGTCGGCGTGGACGTGCCGAATGCGTCGTTGATGATCATCGAGAACGCCGAGCGCCTCGGCCTGGCCCAGCTGCACCAGCTGCGCGGCCGGGTAGGGCGCGGCTCGGCGGTGTCGCGGTGCGTGCTGCTGTACCAGGCGCCGTTGTCGAACATGGCGCGTGAGCGGCTGGAAACCATGCGGCAGACCAACGATGGCTTCCTGATCGCCGAGAAGGATCTGGAGCTGCGGGGCCCCGGCGAGCTGCTGGGCACGCGGCAGACCGGCCTGGCCGGGTTCCGCATGGCCGACCTGGCCCGCGATGCGGATCTGCTGCCGGGCGTGCACGCGCTTGCCGAGCGGCTGCTGGTGGAGGCGCCCGAGGTGGCCGATCAGGTGGTGCGGCGCTGGATCGGCACGGCCGTGCGGTACGCGTCGGCATAGCGCGCCGCCAAGCGGAGTGGGCGCGCACCGCCTTGTATTTGTCATGGCAGGGTGCGAAAGTCCCTTGCCGATTATCAAGACGGCAACGATGAGCAAGAAGATTCCGCTGTTGATCGACACCGACCCGGGTGTCGATGATGCCCTGGCCCTGTTGATGGCCTTTGCCGATGAGCGCCACGATATCGTTGGCCTGACCATCGCCGCCGGCAACGTTGGCCTGGACCACACGGTCCGCAATGCCCTGAAACTGTGCGAAGTGGCTGGCCGCGAAGACGTGCCGGTCTACGCCGGTACCGCCGATCCGCTGCTGCACCCCTCGGTCGATGCCGCCCATGTGCACGGCGCCGATGGCTTTGGCGACGTCAACCTGCCGGCCGCCAAGCGCCAGGCCGAGGCCGAACACGCCGCGCTGGCGATCCTGCGCCTGTCGCACGAATACGCCGGCGAACTGTTCCTGGTCGCACTCGGTCCGCTGACCAACCTGGCCCTGGCCCTGAAGCTCGACCCGACCCTGCCGCAGCGCGTGAAGCGCTTCCTGGTGATGGGCGGGGCGGTGACCTGCCACGGCAACATCACCCCGGCCGCCGAGTTCAACATCGCGTTCGATCCGGAGGCGGCGCACATCGTGTTCACCGGCTTCCCGCACATCGAAGTGGCGGATTGGGAAGCCACCGTGGCCCATGGCCTGCTGCATGCCGATGTGGAGCAGTGGCTGGCCGCGGACAGCGACAAGGCCCGTTTCTACGAGCTGATCTCGCGCCAGACCCGCCTGTGGTCCGAAGACAGCCGGGGCGAACGCTGGTACGCCGCCGATGCCCTGGCGATGGCCTGGGCGCTGCAGCCGGAAGGCGCGCTGCGGGTCGAATCGCGTCCCCTGAACGTGGAACTGGCCGGTGTGCACAGCCGGGGTGCTACCATTGTCGACTGGAACCGCCAGACCGGGCAGCCGGACAACACCCAGCTGCTGATGGCCTACGACCAGGGTCGCTTCGAGACCCAGGTGAGGGCGGCACTCGGCGTCTGACGACGCCGCTGCGGCGGACCTTTCGCACGGTTGATGGACCCGGCTTGCCCTTTGCGGCGGCCGGGACTATAATGCCGCTCTTGACCACCAGCCCTTATTACGGTGCGCGCCCATGAAGGCCGATATTCATCCTGCTTACCGCGACGTGGTTTTCCACGACGTTACCTCTGATTTCAAGATCCTGACCCGTTCGACCATGTCCACCAAGGACACGATCAAGTGGGAAGACGGCAACGAGTACCCGCTCGTCAAGGTTGAAATCTCCTCGGCTTCGCATCCGTTCTACACGGGCAAGCACAAGGTGATCGACACCAGCGGCCGTATCGACAAGTTCCAGAAGCGTTTCGGCAAGCCGGCGCCGACCGCAGCCTGATCTGTCGACGCAGCTGCTTGAAAACAACGGTCGCCTTGGCGGCCGTTGTTTTTTGTTGTTTCCGGATTGCTGAACGCCAGGTGAGGCCCACATGCCCCGCCGACGGAACGCTGTGTCCGTGACGCCGCGCCAACCCTTGTGCGCGCTGGGATGACGCTTTCCGCGCGATCCGGAACCTGCGTCTACGACTTCCGTCCTAGGGCGTCGAAAATGTTGCTGTGCGATAATGGCGGGATCCACGATAACGATCGTGGACTTCCTTCACGTGCCTGACCCATGCGCTTGGGCGGGCGCCTTCCCTCGAGGAGCGCACACAGTGTCCGATCTTGATCAGGTCACGCTCAACGCCGGCGACACGTCGGTTGTTCTGCCAGTCATCAAACCCACGCTCGGCAACGATTGCGTCGATATCTCGAAGCTGACCAAGGAAACCGGTCTCTTCACTTACGACTCCGGCTTCACCGCCACCGCCAGCTGCAAGTCCGCCATCACCTACATCGACGGTGACAAGGGCGTGCTGCTGTATCGCGGCTATCCCATCGAGCAGCTCTCGGAAAAGTCGAGCTACGTCGAAGTGGCCTACCTGCTGATCAATGGCGAGCGTCCGAGCGCCGAGCAGCTGAAGGCCTTCACCGACGAGCTGGCGGCCGAAGCCGATGTGGATCCGTCGATCAACACGCTGATCGGCAGCTTCGCCAAGGATGCCCATCCGATGGCCATCCTGACCGCCGCCATCGCGCAGCTGTCGGGCATCTACCACGCCTCGCTGGACCTGTCCGACGCCGAACAGCGTCGCCACGCCGCGGTGCGCCTGATCGCCAAGGTGCCGACCCTGTCGGCCCTGATCTACCGCCACGGCAAGGGCCTGCCGGCCAACAAGCCGGACACCTCGCTGGATTACGTCAGCCGCTTCCTGAAGCAGACCTTCGAGTCCGCCGATGGCCAGTACGAGCTGAACCAGGACGTGGTCAAGGCGCTGGACCTGCTGTTCATCCTGCACGCCGATCACGAGCAGAACGCCTCGACCTCGACCGTGCGCCTGGTCGGTTCGACCGGTGCCAACCCGTATGCATCGGTCGCCGCTGGCGTCACCGCGCTGTGGGGTCCGGCCCACGGCGGTGCCAACGAAGCCGTGCTGAAGATGCTGGAAGAGATCGGTTCGGCCGACAACGTCGAGTCCGCCGTGCTCAAGGCCAAGGACAAGACCTCCGGCTTCCGCCTGATGGGCTTCGGCCACCGCGTGTACAAGAACTTCGACCCGCGCGCCAAGGTCATCGGTGAGATGACCGGCAAGGTGCTCAAGCAGCTGGGCGTGCAGGATCCGCTGCTGGACGTCGCCGTCAAGCTGGAGCAGGCCGCGCTGCAGGACGACTACTTCGTCGCCCGCAAGCTGTACCCGAACGTCGATTTCTACAGCGGCATCATCTACAAGGCGCTGCAGATCCCGACCGAAATGTTCACCGTCATGTTCGCCCTGGGCCGTACTTCCGGCTGGGTCGCACATTGGCTGGAACAGCAGGTCGATCCGGAAATGAAGATCGGCCGTCCGCGCCAGGTCTACACCGGCAGCGACGTGCGCGACTACCAGGGCTGATCGCTCCGGCAGTTCGTGATGAAAACGCCCCGCATCGCGGGGCGTTTTTTTGCCTGTCCCTCCCTGCGCGGGCAACCGGCCTTACCGCTTGGCCGTGCGGTTTCTACGTCGTCCGGCGGCTCTCAGCGTGCTTCAACATAGCGGCTGGGCGATTCCCCCAATGCACGCCGGAATGCCGCGGAAAACGCGCTCGGGCTGGTGTATCCAAGGTCCAGCGCCACCCGGGTGACCGGCTGCCCGGCACCCAGGCGTTCGATCGCGGCGAGCAGGCAGACCTGCTGGCGCCATTCGGCAAACCCCACCCCGGTGTCCGCGCGGAACTGGCGGGTGAACGTGCGTCGGCTCATGCCTGCCTCGGCGGCCACCGCATCGAGCGTGGAGGCGATCGAGGGCGCATCGGACACCTGCTGGCAGGCACGCGCAAGGCGTGGGTCGCGGGGCAACGGCGCATGCAGTGACAGGCGTGGCATCACCGCGATCTCTGCGACCAGCAACTGCATCAGCCGGCCGGCACGACCGTCCTCGTCGTACAGCGCCGGCAGGTCGATCGCATCGTCCATCAGGTGCCGCAGCAACGCCGATACGGCATATACGCCGCAGCGCGCTGGCAACCGGGCGGCCGCCACTTCTTCCGCCGCCACGAACACATTGAGCATCGTGACCGGGCCACGCATCGCCATGGCGTGGGCGACGCCTGCGGGCACCCAGCACGCACGCTGCGGTGGCACCAGCCAGTGTCCCTCGGGCGTGGTGAGGCTGATCGTGCCGCGCGAGGCAAACGCGAACTGACCGCGCCGATGCGCGTGGTCGGGGAAGACGGATCCGGCGGCGTAGTCGTTGGCGGTGACCACCACGGCGCGCGGCAGGTCTTCAAAGGGATCGAGCAGGGTATTGCGCATGGCCCGGATTCTATCGCCATCGGCCTGCTATCGACGGCGGGCCACGCGCCGCCGCCCTAACATCGCGGCCCAACCCCACGCCCACACGGTGCAGCCATGACCACTACCTTTCACCGCGTCGGCACCGGCGCCCATCCCGTCCTGGTCCTGCACGGCTGGTTCGGCGACGCGCACGCGTTCGAACCGATCGAGCCGTGGCTGTCCGATGGGGTGTTCAGCTACGTCTTCATGGACTGCCGCGGCTACGGCGGCATGCGCGACGCACGCGGTGATTACACGATCGACGAGATCGCCAACGACGCGCTGACCCTGGCCGACACGCTGGGCATCGAGACCTTCAGCCTGGTCGGGCATTCGATGGGCGGCATGGCCATCGAGCGGATCGCGGTCCTCGCCCCGGATCGCGTGCGCGCGCTGGTGGCCGTCGCGCCCGTGCCCTGCGGCGGCATCGCCTATGATCCGCCGACGCGGCAGCTGCTTGAAGCGGCCGCCGGGAGCGCGGACATCCGCCGCGGGATCATTGATCGCAGCACCGGCGGACGACTTCCCGCCGCGTGGCTGGACTGGAAAGCGCAGTACTCGATGGAGCACGCCTCCCCGGAGGCCTTCGCAGCCTATTTCACGGCATGGGCCGACACCGACTTCAGCGCGGACATCGTCGGCCGGCACCCGGTGAAGGTGCTGGTCGGCGAGCATGATCCGATCTTCCATCGCGCGCTGATGGAGCGGACCTATTTGCGCCGCTACGCGCACGCGTCCTTGGAGGTGATCGGCAACGCAGGGCACTACCCTATGAACGAAACGCCGCTGGCCCTGGTGGCCGCCATCGAGGCATTCCTCGCGCCGTTCGGTGATCGCTGAGCGGCGTCGAACGCGCGGCGGACTCAGCGGCTGCCCAGGTAACCCTCGATCTCGCTCTCGGCCAGCAGCTCACGCACCTGCGCGGCCGACGCGCGCCGCATCGGCTTCTCATCGATGGCCGACAGCGGTGGCTGGCGCAGGCCGTCGTAAGGCAGCACGGCGATGTCGAAGGTCAGCTCCTCGGCGCTGAACACCCACACCGGGGCGTCCAGGGTGCGCTCGCGGTCCAGCCGCAGCCGCCGCGTGCGCGATTCGGCCGGAATGCCGTGTTCGTCGAGATGACGCTGCACCGCATCGGCGTCGTCGCTGTGCACCTGCAGCTGCACGGGGCTGTTGGCGTCGGCGGTGCCATCGAGCACCGGGCCGCACAGCCGCGGCGAGAAGGCCTGCAGGAAGTCCATCGCACGCAGGGCCGCTTCACGGCGCAGGCGCAGCTGCGCGCCATGGTCGGCACCGGCAAACAGCCGCTGGTACTCGCGCAGCGCGTCTTCGATCTCGGTGTTGCGGGGCAGGGAGGCATCGTCGTGGATGCCGAGCCGGGTGGCGGCCTTGAGCTTGGCCTGGTGGTAGTCGCGGATGCCGCCCTCGGCCATCAGGCGGGCGGCCTCGTGCGCCAACTGGTGGCGGCGCTCCCGGGTCTGCGTGGCTGCATGCTGACGGGCTCGATGCATGACCGGAACTCCTTGGCGACCTGCACGGCAATGTACACCGGCGATGTGACAGGCGGGTAGAGCCACGCCATGCGTGGCTGTGCCTGCGATCAGGGAGTGCGTGCAGCCACCCATGGGGTGGCTCTACCGGAGCGATGGGGCGGACGATACGCGGGGTGGGGGGGGCGAAAAAAAAAGGCCGGGCAATGCCCGGCCTGTGTTCCATCGCGGCGCCGGGCGTACCCGGCGCACGCGGTCAGAAGATATCGAACGCGGCGTCGTCGGCCTGCGGGGTGTGGCTGTTGAAGTCGTACTCCTCCAGCTTCTCCATGTCCTCCACCTTGACCCACTCGGTCGCGCCGTTGAGCGTGGCCTGGACCATGCCCGACGGCGGCTCGTTCTGCGCGATCGGGGTGTCCTTCAACGCGACGCGCATGTACTCGATCCAGATCGGCAGGGCGGCGCGGCCGCCGTACTCGCGGTAGCCGAGCGAGCGGAAGTCGTCGCGGCCCACCCACACGGTGGTCGCGTACGGGCCACCGAAACCGGAGAACCAGGCGTCGCGGTGATCGTTGGTCGAGCCGGTCTTGCCGCCCACGTCTTCGCGGCCGAGCACCTTGGCCGCAGTACCGGTACCGCGCTGGACCACGTCGCGCATCATCGAGTTGAGCTGGTATGCGGTACGGGCATCGATCGCGCGCGGGGCGACCTTGGCGTCCGGGTTGACCGGGGCCGGGGCTTCCACGGCGGCCGTCGCGGCCGCCTGCTGCGGCTTGGCCGGGGCAGCGTTGGCCGCAGGCGCGGAGCCGAAGTTGAAGCCGTCCACGACCTGGCTGACCGGCATGCCGCTGGTGCCGGCGCAATCGCGGCAGGCGATGGCCGGGTTTTCCTTGAACACTTCCACGCCATCGCGGTCGGTGACCCGGTCGATCAGCCAGGTGTCCACGCGCGAGCCGCCGTTGGCGAACACGGCATAGCCGCGCGCCACCGAGAGCGGGGTCAGCGAGGCGGTGCCCAGCGACATCGACAGGTTCGGCGGCAGCTCGGCCTCGGCGAAGCCGAACTCGCTGATGTACTTGCGCGCGTAATCCACGCCCATGCCATCGAGCAGGCGCACCGAGACCAGGTTGCGCGACTGCACCAGCGCTTCACGCAGGCGCATCGGGCCACGGAAGCCGCCACCGTCGTTCTGCGGCGACCAGGTCTTGCCGCGGCGGTCGCGGAACACGACCGGGGCGTCGAGCACGATCGAGGCCGGGTTGAAGCCCTTGTCGAAGGCGGCCGCATAGATGAACGGCTTGAAGCTCGAGCCCGGCTGGCGGCGGGCCTGGGTGGCGCGGTTGAACTTGTTGCCGGAGAAGCTGAAGCCGCCGACCAGCGCCCTCAACGCGCCGTTCTCCGCGTCCAGCGAAACCAGGGCGGCCTGGCCGCGCGGGATCTGGTCGAGCAGCCACTCGCCCTCCTTCTCGCCGGCCCGCACGCGCACGATATCGCCGCGGGTCACCAGCTTGGCCGGCGTCTTGTTGGTCCAGCGGGCGGCGCTGGCGGGCAGCACCACTTCGCTGCGGTTGCCCAGCACCACGGTCGCGCTGCCATCGGCGGCGGTCGCCGCCACGATCGCCGGCAGCAGGCCGGTCTGTGCGGGAATGCCGGACAGCTTGGTGGCCAGCGCGGCGGCATCGGCGTCGGCCGGGACCTCCACGTGCTGCTCCACGCCGTGCCAGCCGTGGCGGTGGTCGTAGGCCAGCAGGCCATCGCGCACCGACAGGTTGGCCGCGGTCTGCAGCTCGGCGTTGATCGTGGTGGTCACGTGGTAGCCCTTGTTGACCACGTCGCCGCCGAAGCGGGCGATCATTTCCTGGCGGACCAGCTCGGCCACGTAGGGGGCTTCCACCTGCAGCGGCGGCTCATGCGCGGTGGCGTGCATCGGCACGGCCTTGGCCGCGTCGGCCTCGGCCTGGGAGATGAAGCCCAGGCTGGCCATGCGCTGCAGCACATAGTAGTCGCGGCGCTCGCGGGCCCGCTCGGGGTTGCTGATCGGGTTGCCGGAGGAGGGGAACTTGGGGATGCCGGCCAGCGAGGCCATCTCGTCCAGGTCCAGCTCGCCCAGCTTCTTGCCGTAATAGAACTCGGCCGCGGCGGCCACGCCATAGGCGCGGTTGCCGAAGAAGCTCTTGTTGAGGTACAGCTCGAAGATCTCGTCCTTGCTCAGCTCGCTCTCGATCTTGCGCGCCAGCAGGATCTCGGCCAGCTTGCGGGTGTAACTGTATTCCGAGCTCAGGAAGAACTGGCGGGCGACCTGCTGGGTGATGGTCGAGCCACCGGGCACGCGCTTGTCGTTGGTGGTGGCCAGCAGCCAGACCGCGCGGCCGATGCCCTTGTAGTCCACGCCGCCGTGCTCGTAGAAGCGCGCGTCCTCGGTGGCCAGGAAGGCCTGCTTGAGGCGCTCGGGGACGTCCTTCATGGTGATGGGGGTGCGCCGGGTCTCGCCGAACACCGCCATCAGCTTGCCATCGCTGGCATAGACGTACATGGGCTCCTGCATCTCCACGTCGCGCAGGGTCTGCACGTCCGGGAGCTTGGAGGAGACGGCGTAGTACAGGCCACCGGCAACCGCGGCGCCGATCAATGCCAGGACCAGGAACGCGACCAGCATCCAGCGCAGCCAACGGCGAAGACGTGTCATCAGTGACAGATTCCGATTGCGAATTTCGTGGTCGCAGAGTATAGATTACGCAAGGGAACGGCTGGGGTTGTTCCTGGGGAGAGCAGTCGATCACCGTCTGGGGACGCGTGAAACGAGCACTGGTGCTCGTTTTACAGCTTGACGGTTGCGATTTGCAAAAAAAACGTTATTAATGCGCGGTCGCAGGTTCTGCGTCCAAGTGCCCATCGGCAGGGGAGAAACCGTGGGGCTTATCCCAAAAAGCCAGTCGCCTCTTATCGGCGTCGATATCAGCTCGACTGCAGTAAAGCTGTTGCAGCTATCCCGCAGCGGCAATCGTTTCCGCGTGGAACATTACGCCGTGGAACCACTTCCGCCGAATGCGGTGGTGGAGAAGAACATCGTGGAGGTCGAAGCGGTCGGGGAGGCCATTCGACGCGCCGTGAACCGCTCCGGAACCAAGGCACGGCATGCTGCCGCCGCCGTGGCCGGGTCGGCCGTGATCACCAAGCTGATCCCGATGCCCGCCGATCTGGACGAGAACGACATGGAAGCCCAGGTCGAGCTCGAGGCGGTCAATTACATCCCGTACCCGATCGAGGAAGTGAACCTCGATTTCGAAGTGCTGGGTGCGATTCCGAACAATCCGGAAATGGTCCAGGTGCTGTTGGCCGCCTCGCGGTCGGAGAACGTCGAGCTGCGCCAGTCGGCGCTGGAGCTGGGCGGGCTGGTGGCGCGGGTGATGGACGTGGAGGCCTTCGCGGTCGAGAACGCCTTCGCCCTGGTCGCCAGCGAGCTGCCGGTGGCCAGTGATGGCGTGGTCGCGCTGGTGGACATCGGCGCCACCATGACCACCCTGAACGTCCTGCGCGGCGGGCGCAGCCTGTACAGCCGCGAACAGGTGTTCGGCGGCAAGCAGCTGACCGACGAAGTGATGCGCCGTTACGGGCTGACCTACGAAGAGGCCGGCCTGGCCAAGCGCCAGGGCGGACTGCCGGAAAGCTACGAGATGGAAGTGCTGGAGCCGTTCAAGGAGGCCACGGTCCAGCAGATCAGCCGCCTGCTGCAGTTCTTCTATGCGGGCAGCGAGTTCAACCGGGTCGACCACATCGTGCTTGCCGGCGGTTGCGCGGCCCTGACCGGCCTGCCGGACATGGTGGAAGAGCAGCTGGGCGTGGCCACCGTAGTGGCCAACCCGCTGGCACAGATGACGCTGGGCCCGAAGGTGCAGGCACACGCCCTGGCCCAGGATGCCCCGGCGCTGATGATCGCCACTGGTCTGGCCCTGAGGAGCTTTGACTGATGGCGCGCATCAATTTATTGCCCTGGCGCGCCGAGCGGCGCAAGCAACGCCAGCGCGACTTCTACGCCATGCTCGGTGCGGCCGCCATCGGCGGTCTGCTGCTGTCGCTGTTGATCTGGTTCTACTACGACCGCCAGGTCAGCGGACAGGGGGATCGCAACACCTTCCTGCAGGCCGAGATCGACAAGGTCAAGGAGCAGAACAAGGAGATCGAGCGCCTGGACCGCCAGAAGGATCGCCTGCTGGCGCGCAAGGCCGTGATCGAGGAACTGCAGGCCAAGCGCTCGCAGATGGTGCATCTGTTCGATGCGCTGGTGCGGACGATCCCCGACGGGGTGGTGCTGACCACGCTCAAGCAGGAGGGCGACGTGCTGACCCTGGAAGGTCGCACCCAGTCCAATGCGCGCGTCAGTGCCTACATGCGCAATCTGGAAAGCTCGGGCTGGATGACCAACCCGGAGCTGTCGATCATCGAAGCCAAGGCGCCGGAGCGTGACAAGGCCGGGGCCGCCAGCGGTCCGGTGGCGGACATCAAGTCGCTGCCGTACATGTTCGTGGTCAAGGTCAATCTGCCGGCCCAGAGCAGCGTCACCGAGCTGGCCGCCGATGGCAGCGTGATCGAGCCGACCGCCGATCCCGCCCCGCCGGGTGCGACCCCGGTGGCACCGGTCGCCCCGCTGTCGCCGGCACCGGCCGACGCACCGGCCGCGCCGGTCTCGCCCGATGCCGCCGATCCGGCCAAGCCGGCCGGCAGCAGCCACATCGTGCCGTCCACGCCCTCCGCGCAACCTGCACAACCGGCGGCGCCGGCCCCGGCCCAGAAGGGGGCCGCCGCATGAGCCAGAAGATCAATCTCAAAGAGCTGGACTTCAACAACATCGGCAACTGGCCGCAGAAGGCCAAGGTCGTGTTCTGCGTGCTGCTGGCGCTGTTCATCATGATCATGGCCTGGTTCCTGCTGATCAGCGGCAAGCGCGATGAGCTGGCCTCGCTGGAAAGCCGCGAGACCCAGCTGCGTGCCGAGTTCGAGAAGGAACAGGGTCGCGCGGTCAACCTCGAGCCGCTCAAGCAGCAGCTGACCCAGATGGAGCAGGTGCTGCAGCAGATGCTGCGCCAGCTGCCCAGCAAGACCGAGATGCCGGACCTGATCATCGACATCTCGCAGACCGCGTTGTCCAGCGGCCTGTCCAACGAGCTGTTCCAGCCCGGTGCCGAGCAGCCCAAGGAGTTCTACGCCGAGAAGCCGATCGCCCTGCGCATGGTGGGCAGTTACCACCAGTTCGGCGCGTTCGTCAGCGGTGTGGCCTCGCTGCCGCGCGTGGTCATCCTGACCATGCACGACATCAACCTGAAGCCGAAGGATCCCAAGACCGGCATCACCGCCCGCAGCGGTGCGCTGGAGTTGTCCGGAACGGTCAAGACCTACCGTTACCTGGATGACGTGGAGATGGAAGCCCAGGAGAAGGCTGCCGCCGAGAAGGAAAAAGCGGCGAAGAAGGGAGGCCGGAAATGAGCCGCCTGACCTCGACCGCACGGGTATGCGGCCTGTTGATGGTGCTGCTGCTGGCCGGTTGCGCCCGCGGCGTGACCAGCACGCCCGGCGATGCGCCGAACCTGGAGAAGTGGGTGGCCGACGTGCGTGCACGCCCGGCACCGCCGCTCGAACCGTTGCCGGTGATGCAGCAGTTCGAGACGTTTGAATATTCCGCGCAGGGGATGCGCGACCCGTTCACCGACGCCTGGACCAATCCGCAAGGGGGATCGGGGCTGCGTCCGGATCCGAACCGCCGCAAGGAGCCGCTGGAAGATTTCCCGCTGGACAGCCTGGACATGGTGGGTTCGATCGGCCGTGGGGGCGGGCTCGTCGCGCTGGTGATGGCGCCGGACAAGGTCACCTATCGGGTGCGTCCTGGCGTCTATCTGGGGCAGAGCGACGGGCGGGTAACCGGGGTCTTCGAGGACCGGATTGAGCTGATTGAACTGGTGCCGGATGGCGCGGGTGGCTGGCTGGAACGGCCGGCAACGCTCGCGCTTGAAGATCAATGAATGATTATGGGGATAGCACGATGACCTTTTCCAACGCCCTGCGGCTGCGTTCCGTCCGGCGCCAGAAGTTGTTCCACCTGTGCGCGCTGGGAGTCGCGCTCATGGTGGCCAACGGCACGCTGATGGCGGCCACGCCCAGCGGCGCCGTGCCCAAACCGGCGGCCACCACCGCGCCGGCGACCGCACCGGCGACAGCACCGGCATCGCTGTCGGTGTCCAAGATCGACTTCAAGCGCGGCGACGATGGCGCCGGCCGGCTCATCCTGCAGTTCGACGGCCAGGGCGCCAGCCCGGACCTGCGCAGCCAGGGCAACAGCGTCGTCATCGACGTGGGCAACGCGCGCCTGCCGGAAAGCCTGCAGAAGTCGATCAACGTGACCGACTTCGCCACGCCGGTGCAGCGCATCGATCCCAAGCCCTATGGCGGCGGCACCCAGCTGGTGCTCAACACCAATACCGCCTTCGAGTCGCTGGCGTATCAGAGCGGCAACGAATACGTGGTCGAGATCAGCCCGCGCCAGGCGGCCCCGGCCGCCGGTGCGATCACCGCGACCAGCGTGAGCCAGGCCGCGGCGGCACTAGGCCAGCGCGGCTACAGCGGCAAGCCGGTGACCTTCAACTTCCAGGATGTGCCGGTCCGTACCGTGCTGCAGCTGGTCGCCGAGGAGTCCAACCTCAACGTGGTCGCCTCCGACAGCGTGCAGGGCAACGTGACCCTGCGCCTGATCAACGTGCCGTGGGACCAGGCGCTGGACATCGTGCTGCGCGCCAAGGGCCTGGACAAGCGCCGCGATGGCGGCGTGATCTGGGTGGCGCCGCAGCCGGAGCTGGCCAAGTTCGAGCAGGACAAGGAAGACGCACGCATCGCGATCGAGAACCGCGAGGACCTGGTCACCGATTACGTCCAGATCAACTACCACAACGCCGCGGCGATCTTCAAAGCGCTGACCGAAGCCAAGGGCATCGGCGGCAGCAGCGGTGGCGGTGGCGGCGGCAGCTCGCAGGAAGACAGCGGGTTCCTGTCCTCGCGCGGCCGGATCGTGGCCGACGAGCGCACCAACACGCTGATGATCAGCGACATCCCGAAGAAGATCGCGCGGATGCGTGAGCTGATCAGCGTGATCGACCGTCCGGTCGACCAGGTGCTGATCGAAAGCCGGATCGTGATCGCCACCGATACGTTCGCGCGTGAGCTGGGGGCCAAGTTCGGCATCAGCGGCAGCCGCCAGGACGTGTTCTTCGGCGCCAACACCGATCAGAACCACGCCAACATCACCGATCGCGGGACCAAGGACCTCGAGTACCAGAAAGCGATCAATGAGTGGGTGGCGGGTGGCCGCACCGGTGCGATTCCGGTCCGCGGTGGGACCAAGTTCGCCGAGGGCCTGAACTGGAACCTGCCGGTGGCCGCGATCAACAACCCCGGTTCGCTGGCGCTGTCGATCCTCAATGCCGGTTACCTGCTGGACGTGGAACTGTCGGCCATGCAGGCCGAATCGCGCGGCGAAGTGATCTCCAACCCGCGCGTGGTGACCACCAACCAGCGCGAAGCAGTGATCAAGCAGGGTAAGGAAATCGGCTACGTCACCATCAGCGGTGGCGGTGCGGCCGGTGCCGCGGCCCAGCCCAACGTCCAGTTCAAGGAAGTGGTGCTGGAGCTGAAGGTCACCCCGACCATCACCAATGACAACCGTGTGTTCCTCAACATGGCGGTCAAGAAGGATGAAGTGGAGCAGTACATCCTGCTGGAAGGCTACGGCCAGGTGCCGACCATCAACCGCCGCGAAGTGAATACCGCGGTGCTGGTGGACGATGGCCAGACCGTGGTGATCGGTGGCGTGTACGAGTTCACCGACCGCACCAGCATCAACAAGGTGCCGTTCCTGGGCGACGTGCCGTTCCTGGGCAATCTGTTCAAGAAGCGCAGCCGCAACAAGGACAAGGCCGAACTGCTGGTGTTCGTGACGCCGAAGGTGCTGCGCGTGGCCAAGGCCAATCCGGCCGTCAACTGAGCCGCACCGCCGCTGCAATGAGGAAAGGGCCGCCCTGTGCGGCCCTTTCTGCGTTCAGCCAATCTTGATGTCGTAACCGCCACTGTCCTGCCATCATGGTGATGGAACCTCTGCCCACCGTGGAGGTCACATGGATGCCATGAATCTGCCGCCCCCCATGCCCGATACCCCGACGCCCGCTCCGGTGGAGCACGACCGCCTGCACGATGCCTTCCGCGCGCTGCGCGACGGCCTGTCATCCGAGATCGTCGGCCAGAGTGCGCTCGTCGAGCGCCTGCTGACCGCGCTGCTGGCCGATGGCCACCTGCTGGTCGAGGGCGCCCCCGGGCTGGCCAAGACCACCGCGATCCGCGCGCTGGCCGCCCGGCTGGATGCGGATTTCTCGCGCGTGCAGTTCACCCCGGACCTGCTGCCGGCCGACCTGACCGGCACCGAGATCTGGCGCCCGCAGGAAGGGCGGTTCGAATTCGTGCCGGGTCCGATCTTCCATCCGATCCTGCTCGCCGACGAAATCAATCGTGCGCCGGCCAAGGTGCAGTCGGCCCTTCTCGAAGCGATGGGCGAGCGCCAGGTGACGGTTGGCCGCCATACCTATCCGCTGCCCTCGCTGTTCCTGGTGATGGCCACGCAGAATCCGATCGAGCAGGAAGGCACTTTCCCGCTGCCGGAAGCGCAGCTGGACCGTTTCCTGATGCATGTGCGGATCGGCTACCCCGATTCGGACGCCGAAACCGAAATCCTGCGACTGGCCCGCGAGCGCGCCCGTGAAGCGCTGTCCACCCCGGCCGCCGCGCCGGCGCGCATGCCGCTGAGCGATGTGTTCGCCGCCCGCAAGGCGGTGCTGTCGCTGCATGTCGCACCGGCGCTGGAACGCTACCTCATCGAAATCGTGCTGGCCTCGCGCGATGCCGCGCGCTACGACCCGGCGCTGGCGCGGCGCATTGCCTGGGGCGCCAGCCCGCGTGGCTCGATCGCGCTGGAGCGCTGTGCGCGGGCGCGCGCCTGGCTGGCCGGGCGCGACTTCGTCACCCCGGAGGATGTGCGCAACGTCGCGCCGGATGTGCTGCGCCATCGCGTGCTGCCCAGCTATGAAGCCACCGCCGAAGGCTGGGATGGCGAACGCCTGGTCGCCGAGCTGCTGTCCCGCGTGCCGGCGCCCTGAGCGCGATGGACACCCCCGCGCAGAGCGCCACGCCGCTGGAGGGCGATGGCCTGCGGCCGAGTCTGGCCGAGCTGGTGGCGTTGCGCCGCAGTGCGCACCGCGCGCCGCCGGCGCGGCGTGGCCGGCTGGGTCATGCCGGCAGTGCGCCGTCGCCGGCACGCGGACGCGGCATGGAGTACGCCGAGTCCCGCGATTACGTGCCCGGCGATGACGCGCGGCATATCGACTGGCGTGTGACGGCCCGCACCGGGCGCGCGCATACCAAGCTGTTCCAGGCCGAACGCGAGCGGCTGACGCTGCTGGTCGCCGATACCGACCCGGTGCTGTATTTCGGCACCCGGGT
The DNA here is from genome assembly GCF_039673155.1 of Stenotrophomonas sp. TWI1149. Lineage (NCBI taxonomy): Bacteria > Pseudomonadati > Pseudomonadota > Gammaproteobacteria > Lysobacterales > Lysobacteraceae > Stenotrophomonas > Stenotrophomonas sp. TWI1149. The sequence continues at coordinate 45,080 of NZ_JBDJLB010000020.1, read as the reverse complement.
CCGTTTCAAATCCGTACAGGCCGCGCGCGTCGGTGCGGTGGCAGCGTGGCTGGCGCAGCGCCAGGGTGACCGCCTTGCCGCCGTGCGCGGCAGCACCCAGGAACCGCCGATCGCACCGGCCGGTGGCACCCGCGGGGTGCTGCGCGTGCTCGATGCGCTGACCCGCTGGTACGCCGGACCGCCCGCCGAGGATGCCGGGCTGGACCGCGCGCTGGAGCAGGCCGCACGGCTGCTGCGCCCCGGTGCGCGCGTAGTGGTGCTGGCCGACCCGGCGCGTGCCGCCACGATCGGTAGTGCGCGCTGGGCCGCGCTGGCCATGCATCACGAAGTGGTGGTGATGCTGCTGGTCGATCCCCTTGAACTGGCGCCCCCGGCCGACGCGCTGCCGTTTCTCTCGGAGGGCCGTCGCGTGCTGCTCGATCTGGGCAGCACTGCGGTGCGCGAGCATTGGCGCGAGCGGTTCGTGGCGCCGCTGGAGACGCTGCAGAACAGCCTGGCCGCGCGCCGCATCCAGGTGCATGTGGTGGCCACCGACGACGCCAGCGACAGCTGGTTGAGTCCGCTGCCGACCGCGGTGGTGGCATGAGCGCCGCCGCCTCGCTGCCGCTGCGCGATGTGCAGTTGCCGCCCTCGCCGCCGTGGTGGCCGCCGGCGCCCGGCTGGTGGCTGGTGTTTGCGGCCCTTGCGCTGGTGGTGGCCGCGATCTGGGCCTGGCAGTGGCGTCGGCGGCGTACGCGCCAGCGCTGGCTGGCGCTGTTCGATGCCCAGGTGGCCCAGGCCGGCTCGCCGGTCGCCGAGATCGCGGCGATCGCCGACCTGCTGCGCCGCGCGGCGCGCCAGCATCAGCCCGGCGCCGAACGGCTGCAGGGCAGTGAATGGCTGGCCTTCCTCGATGAGAAGAACAGCCGGGCTTTCTCCGACGGCGATGGCGCGCTGCTGCTCGACGGCAGCTACCGCCCACATGCCGATGCCGAAGCGGTGCAGCGTCTGCGCGTCCTTGCACGCCGCCGTTATCTGTCGCTGCTCACGGAGCGGCGCCGATGATCGCGATCACCCTGCCGACGTGGTTGAGCTGGCTCGACAGCCTCGCCTGGCCGTGGATGCTGCTGGCGCTGCCCTTGCCGATCCTGATGCGCTGGTGGCCGTCACGGCCCGGCGCGGGCGCCGCACTGCGCGTGCCCTACGCGGCCGATCAACTGCAGTCGCTGGGTGCTGCCGCGGGCGGTGCCGGCCCACGCCTGGGCCGCGCGCTGCTGTGGCTGGCGTGGGCCTGCCTGTGCGTGGCGGCCGCGCGACCGCAGCAACTCGGTGACGCGGTGACACCGCCGCAGCAGGGCCGCCAGATGATGCTCGCGGTGGACGTCTCCGGCAGCATGAGCGAGGCGGACATGATGCTCGGCAACCAGGTGGTCGAGCGGCTGACCGCGGCCAAGGCCGTGCTTGCCGACTTCCTGGATCGCCGCGTCGGTGATCGCGTCGGCCTGCTGATCTTCGGCGAGCGCGCCTACACGTTGACCCCGTTGACCGCCGACCTCACCAGCGTGCGCGATCAGCTGCGCGACAGCGTGGTCGGCCTGGCCGGGCGCGAGACCGCGATCGGCGACGCGATCGCGCTGGCGGTCAAGCGCCTGCGCGAACAACCCGAAGGCCAGCGCGTGCTGATCCTGCTGACCGACGGCGTCAGCAACGCCGGCGTGCTCGAACCGCTGCGTGCGGCCGAACTGGCCGAGGCCGAAGGGGTCCGCGTCTACACCGTGGCCTTCGGCGGCGACGGCGGCATCAGCCTGTTCGGCGTGCAGATCGCGCCCGGCGAAGATCCGGTCGACGAAGCCACGTTGAACAGGATCGCCGAGCTCACCGGCGGCCGCTCTTTCCGGGCGCGCAATACCGATGAGCTGGCCGGCATCTACGCCGAGCTGGAACGTCTGGAGCCGGTAAAATCGGCCGGCCCGGCGGTGCGGCCGCGGATCGAGCGTTACGCCCTGCCGCTGGCGTTGGCACTGCTGCTGGCCAGCCTGGCGTGGCTGTTGCCGAGGCGCTGGACATGACCGCGAGCTGGAACGCCCTGCATTTCATCCGCCCCGATGCGTTGTGGGCGCTGCTCGTGCTGCCGCTGCTGGCGGCGATCTGGTGGCTGCGCCGGCGTCGCGCCAATGTCTGGCGCCAGACCGTGGATGCGCATCTGCTGCGCCATCTGCTGGTGGGCCGCGACCGCCGCGCCTGGGGTGGGCTGCTCCTGCTGTTGCTGGGCACGGCCATCGCGATCGTGGCGCTGGCCGGTCCCTCATGGCGGCAGGTCGCACAGCCGTTGTGGCAGACGCCGTCGCCGCTGGTGGTCGCACTGGACCTGTCCTCGCGGGTGACCGCGACCGATCTGCCGCCGTCGCGCCTGCTGCAGGCACGCGCGAAGCTCGCCACGCTGCTGCGCGAACGCCAAGGCGGGGAAGTCGCCCTGCTGGTGTACGCCGACGATGCCTATACCGTGGCGCCGTTGACCGACGACATGGCCAATGTCGCGCTGTACCTGGATGCGCTGGCACCCGATGTGATGCCCCGCGATGGCCAGCGCGCCGACCGCGCGCTGGAAACAGCGGTCAAGTTGCTGCAGCAGTCCGGCGCACGCGGCGGCGACATCCTGTTGCTCACCGACCGCGCCGATGCCGATGCCGAACAGGCGGCAGCCGCGGCACGCGCGCAGGGCTTCATGGTCTCCGTGCTCGGGCTGGGGACACCGCAGGGCGCGGCCTATCGCAACGGCGAGGGTCAGATCGTGCCGGCGCGCCTGGAGGAGGGCTCGCTGCGCAGCGTCGCCAGCCGCGGTGGCGGTCGCTATGCGCGCGTGGCCAGCGATGACAAGGACCTCGCCGCGCTCGACGTGTTGACCCCGCGCGTCAGTGCCGATGACAGCCGTGAAGGGCAGGGCCGCACCTGGCGCGATGAAGGCTTCTGGCTGCTGCCGGCGCTGATGCTGCTGGCCCTGTTCTCGTTCCGCCGACGCGGCGCGCTGGCGGTGCTGGTGATGGTCGCGGCACTGCCGATGGCGATGCCGATGCCGGCGCACGCCGCCGAAGGCACGTGGTGGCAACGCGCCGACCAGCTCGACCAGCAACGCCTGTCCACCGGGGTGGATGCGTACCGCAAAGGCGATTTCAAGGCCGCGCAGCAGCAGTTCGAGGGCATCGATACCGATGCCGGCTGGTACAACCTCGGCAACGCGCTGGCGCGCCAGGGACAGTACGATGCCGCCATCGAGGCCTACGACCGCGCGCTGAAGAAGCATCCGGGCATGGCCGATGCGGTCGCCAATCGCGCGGCAGTCGACGCCGCCCGCAAGCGCAGGCCGCCGCAGAACAACGACCAGAAGGACGGAAAGAAGCCGCCCTCCGACAAGCCCGATCCCGGCAAGAACCCGGGGCAGGGCCAGAACGGTGACGCTGCGCCGCCGCAGGACAAGGGTGAACAGGGCCAGTCACCGCCGCCCACCTCCGGTGAGCCGAAGGACGGCCAATCCAAGAGCGGGACGTCGCCGCCGCAGGCCGCCGACAGCCAGGCGCAGGCCGAGGCCGACGCGGCCCAGCGCGAACGCATGCAGCAGGCGATGCAGCGCCAGGGGCAGGACGACGGCAACGACAAGGCGCAGGGCCAGGTCAGCGGCACGCCGCAGCAGCGCGAGCAGCAGCAGGCGGTCGAAGCCTGGATGCGCCGCGTGCCGGATGACCCGGGCAGTCTGCTGCGGGCCAAGTTCCAGCTGGAAAACGAACGCAGGAAACGGGAAGGGCGATGACACATTCCACGATACGGCGCTGGTTGCGCGCCGGGCTTGCCCTGCTGCTGTGCGCGAGCATGGCCGCGCACGCGCAGACCCGCGCCTGGCTCGATCGCGAGCAGATCACCGACGGCGACACGGTCACCCTCAACATCGAATCCGATGCCGGCGGCGGTGCACCGGACTACGCGCCGCTGCGGGCCGATTTCGACCTCAGCAGCCAGACCAGCAGCCGCCAGATGCAGTGGAGCAATGGCGCGACGACCTCGCGCGCGCTGTATGCCGTCGCACTCACCCCGAAGCGCGTCGGCACCCTGCAGATTCCCGCGCTGCAGGTCGGCAGCAGCCGTACCCAGCCGCTGACCCTGCAGGTCGGCGCCAGCACCGCGACCGCGCCGGCGGCGGCCACGGGCAATGCCGCCGTGTTCCTGGAAACCGAGGTCGACGATTCCTCGCCGTATGTGCAGCAGAGCGTCGGCGTGGTGGTGCGCCTGTTCTACGCCGCACAGCTGCTCAGTGGTGAACTGGTGCTCGATACGCCTGCCGGTGCATCGCTGCAGCGCGTCGGCGAAGACCGCACCGAGGTGCGCGAGGTCAACGGCCGCCGCTACAACGTGGTGGAGCGGCGCTTCCTGCTGATCCCCGAGCGCAGCGGTCCGCTGGCGCTGCCGGCGGCGCAGTTCAACGGGCGCAGCGCGGGCGGTTTCTTCAACGACATGTTCGGCGGCGATGGCCGCCTGCGCGCGGCCTCCGCCCCGCGCACCCTGCAGGTCCAGGCGCAACCGGCCTCGGCACCGCAACCGTGGCTGCCGCTGCATGGGCTGCGCCTGCGCTATACCGCTGCGCCCACCACCGGCCGGGCCGGCGAGGCAGCCACCGTGGTGGTGGAGGCCGTGGCCGAGGGCGCGACCAAGGCGCAGTTCCCGGAACTGCCGGTGCCCGACGTGGGCCCGGACGCCCAGGTCTTCGCCGAGCCGCCGCAGTTCGATGAAACCTTCAACGGCAGCACGCCGCAGCTCACGCTGACCCGTCGCTTCGCGATCGTGCCGCGCCAGGCCGGGGCGCTGACCGTCCCGGGCCTGCGCATGGCGTGGTGGGACGTGGCGGCCGGCCAGGCGCGCACGGCCAGCCTGCCGGACCTGCAGCTGGCGATCACCGCCGGGGTGGCCGGCAGCGCCGCGCCGACCCTGCCGGTGGACACCACCTCGGCCCTGCCGGGCGAACCGGCGGCCGCCTCCCCCGACCTGCAGCTGGCGCCGATGCAGGCCGCATCGCACCCGTGGGGCTGGATCGCGCTGTCGGCCGGCCTGGCGGTACTGTGGCTGCTGACCCTCGCCTGGGGCTGGCGCCGGCGGGCTCGACCGGTGGTCGCGCGGGGCGGCGAGGGCACTGTGTCCTCTGCCCCATCAGCGGGCACGTACACCCGCGCCGACCTGCGCCGGGCCATGGAAGCCGGTGGGTTCGACGAGATCATTGTCGTGCTGGCCGGGATGGGCGGCGTGCAGACCCTGGAGCAGGTGTTGGAGCGTCTCGACGACGCTCAGCAGCGCGACACGCTGATCCGGATGCAGCAGGTCCGCTGGGGCGGGCAGGGCGGCGATGTCGGCGAGGCGCGGCAGTCGCTGCGGCGGGCCTTCCATGACGGACCGCACTGGCGGGTGTCTGCGGCCGCCAAGGACAATGGGCTGGCGCCGTTGTACCCGCCTGCGCATTCATAAAAAGGCGTGTCGGTCAGGGCGGCCGGCTTTGCTAAGCTGATTTCATTTTTTCGAGGAACGCCGCTCCATGACTGAGGCCGCAACGACCCGGCAGAAACTGCCTTTGCACTGGAAAATGGGCATCGGCTTCATCATCGGCCTGGTCCTCGGGCTGACCGTGCATGCCCTCGGTGGCAGCGTCGACGGCCTGCATACCGGTGCCAAGTGGGTGATGGATTACATCACCACCCCGGCCTCGGGCCTGTTCCTCAATCTGATCTTCATGCTGATCGTGCCGCTGATCTTCTCGGCGCTGATCATGGGCGTGTCGGAGATGGGCGACATCCGCGCCCTCGGCCGCATCGGCTGGAAGACGCTGGCCTACACGATCCTGCTCTCCGGCATCGCCGTGGGCATCGGCCTGGTGCTGGTCAACGTGCTCAAGCCGGGCGTGGGCGTGGACCCGGTCGTGGCCGCGCAGATGCTCACCGAGAATGCCGAGCGCAGCAAGGAAATCGTCGCCGGCATCCATGGCGTGCCAAAGGGCATGGACATGCTGCTGTCGATCGTGCCGAGCAACGTGGTCGAGGCGGCCTCCAGCAACGGCGCGATCCTCTCGCTGATGTTCTTCGCGTTGATGTTCGGCATCGGCATGGTGCTGACCGATGAGGCGAAGGTCGCCCCGCTGCGCCGCGCCATCGAAGGCATCTTCGAAATCTCGATGACCCTGATCAACCTGGTCATCCGGCTGGCCCCGTACGCGGTGGCCTGCTTCATGTTCAACCTGGCGGCCTTGTTCGGCTTCGAGCTGATCATCCGCCTGGGCGCCTACGTGGGCGTGGTGGTGCTGGCGCTCGGGCTGCACATGGTGGTGACCTACGGCGTCGCCGTGTGGCTGTCCGGCCGTTCGCCGCTGGCGTTCTTCCGCGATACCCAGGAGGCCACCGTGATGGCCTTCTCGACCGCCTCCAGCAACGCCACCCTGCCGACCGCGCTGCGCGTGGCCGACCAGATGGGCCTGCCGCAGAAGGTCTCGCGCTTCGTGCTGACCGTGGGTGCCACCGCCAACCAGAACGGCACCGCGCTGTTCGAGGGCGTGACGGTGATCTTCCTGGCCCAGTTCTTCGGGGTGGACCTGAGCATCGGCCAGCAGATCATGGTGATGGCGGTCTGCATCCTGGGCGGCATCGGCACCGCCGGCGTGCCCTCGGGCTCGCTGCCGGTGGTGGCGATGATCTGCGCCATGGTCGGCGTGAACCCGCTGGGCATCGGCCTGATCCTGGGCGTCAACCACTTCCTGGACATGTGCCGTACCGCGCTGAACGTGACCGGCGATCTGGCCCTGACCACCCTGGTGGCCAAGGGCGAGGTGGACGAAGGCCCGGTCGTGGCCGCAGTGGCCCCGGCCCCAGCCCCAGCACCCGCACCCGCCACGCGCGACTAAGGCTGCGCAGGCCTGCGGGTTCCCGACGCCCCGCCTCGTGCGGGGCGTTGTCGTTAAGGGCCTGGCCTGTCTCCGGCCTGACCCCGCCGATCACCTGTGGGACAATGGGCTGCCCGCAGCTCCGCGGGAGCCTCCCGACTCCGACAGAACCATGACGCAGCCTACCCGCCGCCAGTTGGCCAATGCCATCCGCTTCCTCGCCGCTGATGCGGTCGAAACCGCCAAGTCCGGTCATCCCGGCATGCCGATGGGCATGGCCGACATCGCCGAAGTGCTCTGGAACGACTACCTCCGTCACAACCCGAAGAATCCGAAGTGGTTCAACCGCGACCGCTTCGTGCTGTCCAACGGCCACGGCTCGATGCTGCAGTACGCTCTGCTGCACCTGAGCGGCTACGACCTGCCGATCGAGCAGCTCAAGCAGTTCCGCCAGCTGGGCAGCAAGACCGCCGGCCATCCGGAACACCATGAAACCCCCGGCGTGGAGACGACCACCGGTCCGCTGGGTCAGGGTCTGGCCAATGCCGTGGGCTTCGCCCTGGCCGAGAAGCTGCTGGCACAGCGCTACAACCGCCCGGAACACGAGATCGTCGACCACCGCACCTGGGTGTTCCTGGGCGATGGCTGCCTGATGGAAGGCATCTCGCATGAAGCCGCCTCGCTGGCCGGCACCTGGGGCCTGTCCAAGCTGGTCTGCTTCTGGGACGACAACCACATCTCCATCGACGGCAACACCGATGGCTGGTTCACCGACAACACCCCCGAGCGTTTCGAGGCCTATGGCTGGAACGTGGTGCGCGGCGTCGATGGCCACGATCCGGAGAGCATCAAGTCCGCCATCGACAGCGCGCTGTCGCAGTTCGACAAGCCGACCCTGATCTGCTGCCGCACCACGATTGGTTTCGGCTCGCCGAACAAGGCCGGCAAGGAATCCAGCCACGGCGCCCCGCTGGGCAAGGATGAGCTGGACGCGACCCGCAAGCAGCTGGGCTGGCCGTACGGCCCGTTCGAGATTCCGGAAGAGATCTACGCCGGCTGGCGTGCCGGCGGTACCGGCACCCTGCGCCAGGCCGAGTGGGAGCAGCAGTTCGACAAGTACGCCGCGCAGTACCCGGCCGAAGCCGATGAGCTGATCCGTCGTTCGCACGGCGAGCTGCCGGCCGACTTCGTCGCCAAGGCCGATGCCTACATCGCCCAGGTCCAGGCCGACGGCCAGACCATCGCCTCGCGCAAGGCCTCGCAGCTGGCGATCGAAGCGTTCGCGCCGCTGCTGCCGGAACTGGTGGGCGGTTCGGCCGATCTGGCGCACTCCAACCTGACCTTGTGGAAAGCCAGCAAGTCGGTCGCCACCGATGACCCGAACGCCAATTACGTCTATTACGGCGTGCGCGAGTTCGGCATGACCGCGATCGCCAACGGCCTGGCCCTGCATGGCGGCTTCATCCCGTTCGACGCCACCTTCCTGGTGTTCAGCGATTACGCCCGCAACGGCGTGCGCATGAGCGCGCTGATCCCGGCCCACGCGATCCACGTGTACACCCACGATTCGATCGGCCTCGGCGAAGACGGCCCGACCCACCAGCCGGTGGAGCACCTGGCCTCGCTGCGCTACATCCCGAACAACGATGTGTGGCGTCCGTGCGATGCGGTCGAATCGGCAGTCAGCTGGAAGTCGGCGCTCACCCGCAAGGACGGTCCGAGCTGCCTGGTGTTCAGCCGCCAGAACCTGCCGCACCAGCCGCGCAGCACCGAGCAGGTCGCCCAGATCGCGCGCGGTGGCTACGTGCTGGCCGACGCCGAAGGCGGCGTGCCGGACGTGATCCTGATCGGCACCGGTTCGGAAGTGGGCCTGGCCGTGACCGCCAAGGCGGAACTGGATGCCGCCGGCATCAAGACCCGCGTGGTGTCGATGCCGTCGACCGATGTCTTCGAGCGCCAGGACGCGGCCTACCGCGAGTCCGTGCTGCCCAACGCCGTGCGCAACCGTGTGGCCGTGGAAGCCGGCGTCACCGGTTTCTGGCGCCAGTACGTGGGCCTGGACGGTGCGGTGGTGGGTATCGACACCTTCGGTGCCTCGGCGCCGGCGGAGGCGCTGTACAAGCACTTCGGCATCACCGCCGAGCACGTCGTGGCCGCGGCCAAGGCGCAGCTGGCGAACTGATCGCGGCGCCGGGCTCTGCCCGGCTGCTGCAACGCGAAAGGCCGGGGATATTCCCCGGCCTTTTCGTTTGTTGACGGGCAAAAACCACGATCCTTGATCGAGGGTAGATCCACGGCGTGGATCCACATCACCCGGCTGCGGTGCGCGCCAATCCCAACCGCACCAGCCGCGCCTCGATGCGTTCGCCGAACGTCGTCGGCGCCTCCAGCCCCATCCGCTGCAGATAGGCCTGATCGCCATCGCCGGCAGGTTGGGCCACCGCGGCCAGCACCGTGCGCAGCTTCGCCATCGGCGTCTGCGTGTTCTGCTTCAGCCAGCCCAGCGCCTTGACCAGATGTTGCTCGACCTCGGTGAAATCGCTGCCCAGCGGATAGTCGGGCAGCAGCCCGGACTGGCGGAACGGCGCCAGCGACGCACTGACCGCCGCGGCCGTGTTGCGCTGCCCATCGGCGGACGGCGTGAAACCGGTCGCCAGCTTCTTCGAGGCCTTCGCCGTATCCAGCAACGCGGCCTGGAACTGTGCATCGGTGATCGCCGCCATGGCGATCACGCAGTCCTCGTCGGTCATGTTGCGCAGGTCGGCGATGCCGTACTCGTTGATGTAGAGATCGCGCAGGTGCCGCGGGATCGTGGTGTGTCCATAGTTCCAGCGCACGTTGGACTGCAGCGTGCCCTTGTCCTCGCGGGTGGCGCGGAAGATCAACGCACTGCGCGCGCCGGGCAGGGCATGCGCCATCGCCACGAAGTTGTACTGGCCGCCCACGCCGGAGACCACGCGGCCGTCTTCCAGTGCATCGGAGACGGCGGCGCCGAGCGCGGTGGCCATCATGCAGGAGTTGAAGAAACGCGCATCGCGGCGCTGCATCCGCTCCAGCGTTTCATCGCCGCCGTAGAGCTGGTTGATCTCGCTGATCCGGCGCATGCCGATCGCGCTGCGCTCGTCATCGGGCAGGTCGCGCAGCCACTGGTAGAACTCCGGCGAGCCCAGGTAGAACGCGCCGTGCAGGTACTCGCCCTCGGCCTCGAGCGTGGCGTAATCGGTGGTCCACGCGGTGCCGTTCTCGATCCGCTGCAGCAGCGCCAGATCGTCGTGCACCTTGCGCCGGATCACGCCGGTCTGGACCAGCCGGCGGAAGCCCTCGTTGAGCATTTCGCTGCAGCCGTACAGGCCGATCTCGAACGGCTCCAGGCCACCGCATTCCAGCACGGTCGGGTGGCTGGCCAGGCCGGGATCCAGCGCCTGCAGGATCTGCCGGTAGCGGGCGTTGTCGGTATGCCGCAGTACCAGTGCATGGCTGAGCGCATCGGCCAGCGTACCGATGCCGATCTGCAGCGTGCCGCCATCGCGCACCAGCGTGCTGGCGTACAGGCCGATCGCGTAGTCGGCATCGCTGACCGGCTGGCGCGGCAGGCCGAACAGCGCCGGATACGGCCCCGGTGGCGTGATCACCAGATCGAAGAACGACACGTCGACCGTGGCCGAGCCCGCCAGGTAGGGCAGTTGCGGATCGATCTCGGCGATCATCAACGGGCGGGGCAACCCGCGCGCGACCATCGCATCCAGCGTGTCCTGGGTGATGTCGTTGTTGCATGACAGCGACAGGCGCCGATCATTCGCGCGCATCGCCACTTTCTGCACGATCGCGTGCGGCGCGCGCTGTGCCACCGCATCGGCGGCGTGCGTGTAGTTCAGGCTGGTGTAGCTGCGCTGTGCCTGCGATGAGCCGAGCAGCGCGCCCGACTGCATGTAGAACTCTTCCACCTGCACATGCGCCGGCAGCTGGTCGCGCACCATCGCATCGGCGTAGGCCAGCCGCGGGAAATCCTCCCCGAAGTGGCGCTCGGCGAACGGTTTCATGAAGCGTGCTTCCAGCCCCGCACCGCCGCGCGGCGGATTCAGCGACAGCGCGGTGTACAACTGCAGCGGCCGCGAGGCATCGTTTTCAACACGGGCATACAGCGCGTTGAGCAGCCGGTGCGGCTTGCCCAAGGCGAGCGGCGCGCCGATGCGCAGGGGGCCATCGACCCGCTGCAGCAGCCAGTCGACGGCGGCGTCCAGGTCGGTCAGGTGTTCGGTCATGCGGCGCTATCCTGCGAAATCATGCGGGTCATTACAGCATTTCCGGTTTGAACAGATGGCGACGCGAGACTTCATCGAATGTTCGGCAGCGTCTCATCGAGGGCTCCGTGGGGCATGCGCCGAGGCTGGCAGCGGCTGCATGAACCGGCTGTCGAAGGGTTGACACCCGGCTTGATTACGGGCGTAATCGAGTTGTCGATTACGGATGTAAATGATGAGCCAGATCAGTGAGGCCGAAGCCGTGGTGATGGAGGTGCTGTGGCGCAGCCATCCGCTGGGCGCTGACGAGGTGGTGACCGCGCTGGCCAGCCGCGACTGGGCCGAGCCCACCATCAAGACCCTGCTCAACCGGCTGCTGACCAAGGGCGCGGTCAGCGCCAGCCGCGACGGGCGTCGCTATCTGTACTCGCCGGTGCTGCAGCGCCAGGCCTGGGTGGCCGAGCAGAGCGAGGGATTTCTGGACCGCGTCTTCGCCGGCCGCGTCGCGCCGCTGGTGGCGCATTTCAGCCAGCGCGGGGAGCTCAGCGCGCAGGACATCGCCGAGCTGAAGCAGTTGATCCGGGAGCTGGGCCATGACTGACCTGCTTGATGGACTGCTGCAGGCCAGCGTGTGGCTGTCGGTGGCGACGCTGGTGCTGGCCGCGGCCAGGCCCCTGCTGCTTCGCCTCGGAGGCGCAGCGCTGGCCTACCGCAGCTGGTGGTTGCTGCCGTTGATGCTGGTCGCGCCGTACCTGCCACTGCCGCGGCTGCCGATGACTGAAACGGACCCGGTCATGGCCATGGTCTCGGCCCTGCGCGCGCCGGCCGTGCCCACCGACGCCTCGCAGTGGCCGCTGCTGCTGTTGACGGTGTGGTTGCTGGGCGCGGTAGCGGTGGCCTGCTTCAGCTGGCGCGCGCAGCGCCGCTTCGAACATGCACTGGGCGAGCTCCAGCCGCGCATGGATGGCAGCTGGCAGGCCAGTGGCGACCCGGGCCTGCCGGCGCTGGTCGGCCTGTGGCGCCCGCGGATCGTGGTCGGCCCCGACTTCGAGCAGCATTTCAGCCCGGCCGAGCAGGACCTGATCCTGCGTCATGAACACAGCCATCGCCGTCATGGCGATCCCTGGGCAAACGCCGCGCTGGCCCTGCTGCGCTGCGTGTTCTGGTTCCACCCCTTGCTGCCGTGGGCGGCGCGCCGCTTCCTGCGTGACCAGGAACTGGCCTGCGACGCGCGCACGGTCGATCCGCATCCGGCCCTGCGCCGGCTCTACGCCAACGCGCTGCTCAAGGCGCAGTTGGTCCACCCGGTTGCACCGATGGCCTGCCACTGGCGCAGCCAACCGATGTTGAAGGAGCGTATTGCCATGTTGAAGGAACACAAGCGGAAGGCATTGCCGTGGATGACCGGGCAGGTGCTGGTGGTCGGGCTGTGTGTCGGGCTCTGCACGGTGGCCTGGGCCAGCCAGGGCGGCGCGGGTGCCGAGCCGGCGCCGGCCAAAGCGGCAACGAGCGATGGGCGCGCGCAGGCCCGTGACCTGACGCCACCGACGTATCCCAAGGCCGCGTTCGATCAGGGCATTTCCGGCAGCGTGATGTTGCGCGTGGAGGTCGACGCGGCTGGCAAGCCTGGCGATGTCCGGGTACTCAGTTCGACCCCGGCCGGCGTGTTCGACCAGGCCTCGATCGCTGCGGCCAAGCAATGGACGTTCGAACCGGCGCGCCGGAATGGACAAGCCGTTGCCTCGGCGTTGAAGATTCCGATGACATTCGAACTCGATGCGTCGGACCCGACGCTGTGAAGCGGGGGCCGCTGGCCGTGGTCCTGGCGATGCTGGTGGCCGGCTGTGCCAGTCACCCCTCGTCGACCACGGTGGACACGCGTGCCGAGAACGTGGATCACCAGCGTCTGGATCCGAACGTCGGCGCTCAGGGGAGCGGAAAGGTGGAGACGTATCAGCTGGGGCCGACCGAAGGCTACCGGATGCCGCAGCTCAATGCGGGGCCGGACCCGGCTGTCGGTGATCGCGATCCGCGCCGCGCGCTGGCACCGACGACGGTGTGCCTGCAGCTGGTGATCGATGCGGAAGGCAAGGTCGAACGCAGTCTGCCAGTGATCGATCGCAGCGACTGTGCCGCCGGCAATGCGCCGGAAAACGCGCCCCTCATGCAGGCTGCCCAGGAAGCGGTGGCGATGTGGCGCTTTGTCCCCGCGGCCGTCTGTCATTTCCCTCCGCAGCGCGTGCCGACGGATCGGGGTAACTGCGAGGGCGCCGAGCGCATTGAACCGGTGCCGGTGAGTCTGCTGTATGGCTTCACGTTCGAGATCGTGAAAGGGCAGCACGTGGTGCGCGGGCAGGGGCGCTGAGCAGAACGAGGGGCGGGCCGCACGTTGCAGGGGAGCCGGCCAGCGGCCGGCATTACCTCGGCGGGCCGCCCTGGATGTTGGCTTTTACCGAGGGCTGCATCAGTTTCGGCTCGGGCAGGGTGGCATCACGCGCCTGGCGGGTGGCAACGAACTCGGCCTCGCTGATGCCGTCATGCAGGTGGATGTTGTGCGCGCGCTGCGCGCCGATGGTGGTCTCGTTGGCGACCCCGCGGCCACCGGGGCCGTAGTCGTGACAGATGAACACACGCGTCGCGTCCGGCAATGCCAGCAGCCGCTGGATCGAACGATACAGCTGTCCCGCGTCACCGCCCGGGAAGTCGCAGCGGGCGGTGCCGCCGTCGGGCATGAACAGCGAGTCGCCAGTGAACAGCGCATCGCCGATCCGATACGCGACGCTGTCACTGGTGTGTCCCGGCACCGCGATCACCTCGGCGGCGATATCCCCGAGCGTGAAGCGCTCGCCATCGGCAAACAGATGATCGAACTGCGAGCCGTCGGTGGGTACATCGAGCGCGTAACGCGGTGCGAAGGTGCGCTGCACCTGCACGATGCCCTGGCCCATCGCCAGCGTCGCGTCCGGCCACTGGGATTTCAGCCAGCGCCCGGCACTGACATGGTCGGCGTGGGCATGGGTATCCAGCAGCCAGCGCACCTGCAGGCCGTGCCCGCGCACATGCGCAAGCAACGGCTGCAGCGGCCCGGCGCCGAGTGCATCGGTGTCCGGGTCGTAGTCCAGCACGGGGTCGATCACCGCCGCCTGCAACGTCGCCGGGTCATGCACCACGTAGCTGAAGGTATGGCTGTCCGGGTGGAAGAAACTGGCGACGTGCAATGACATGGTACTGACCTCAGCGCTTGCCCAGGGTGTCGTTGAGCAGCACCGCCAGGCGTTCACCGGCCAGGCGCAGCTCGCGCTCGGCGACCGGGCGATAGGTCGCTGCATAGCTCGGCGCCAGCGTACGCTTGTCCGGGTAAACGCCAGGTGCAATGGCGATCCTGCAGCTGGCTTCGGCCCACTGCACGGCATCGACATCGATGTTCGAACGCTTGCCCAGCGTGGGTTTGGGCAGGGCGAGCAGGCGCTTGAGGTACTGGTCGTCATCCAGCGCCTGCTCGTTCAGCATGCCGCTGTCCCACAGTGAGTGCAGGTTGGTACCGCGGTTGTTGAACTGCACCTGGAAATCGTTGCCGCCCTTGTCGTGGCCGTAGCCGGCATGCATCGGCTGGTGGATGTCGCCGGCGAAATGCACCACGAACTTCAGCGCCTGCGCGCGCTCGGCGTCGGACCTGCTGCGGTCGCCGAGGATCGCGGTCTGCGCCTTCAGCGCCTCGACCACGCAGTTGCCGTTCCTGCAGTGCTTCTGCACCTGATAGTGGCAATCGTCTTCGCCGATGTTGACGTAGTGCCAGCCGGCCGAGCGCTTGCCCAGCCCCGGGTCCTTGGCACGCAGCTGATCGGCCCACGGGGCGATGGCGTGCAGGGTCGGGTCCGGCTCGGCGGCGAGCAGGCGGTCGACTTCGGCCTGGGTCTGCGGGGTCAGCCGGGTTTCGGCGATCCGCGCCACCAGCCGGTGGCCTTGCGCGCCCCAGGCCAGGGCATCGGTGGAAAAAAGGGTGAGGGCCAGCGCGAGGGCGGTGGCCGGAAGCAGGGAAGGCATTTTCATCCGCGGCATTCTAGCGGGCCGACCGCCGTGCCGGCTTGCCACGATCTGGCCGGCTGCAGCGCGGGTCAGCTTGGTCGGCGCGCAGGATGTGACAGTGCGGGTGTTCGATACGACAACGCTGCATGCGCAGGCCGCAGCGCGGCACCTGCTGGCCGCAGGCTAGTGTCGGCCAGCTCGCTCGGAGGCCAGGCTGCGTCTCCACTTGGGTTGCCGCGAGTGTCACGCCCCGTAGCGACCGACAGGCCCCTCGGCAAATGTCCCCCGGCCGCCGCCTGGTGGCGCCGGCCTCCTCCTTGATTTTGCCCAGGCGCCTGCCGGCCGCTACGTGGCTCGGCGTGCGGTGTTCGGAAGGAGCACGGGCGCAACGGCGCGTGTATGGGGAACCCGTGGTCTGGATACGCGCCCCAGCGCCCGACGCACCTGCCGCCGTGATCACAACACTGGCCACGCCCGCCACGTGGACGGAAGAAGAGAAAAAAAACCCCGGCCGAAGCCGGGGAAGCTGTCTTGCTGCGAGGGTGTTGCCTTGTTGGGTTCTGACCCGCCGATCAGAACTTGAACACGTACGACACGCCGTAGGCGAGCGGGTCGATGTTGACGGTACCGATCTTCTCGCCGTTGAGCTTGACCTTGCTGTCGATGTCCATCCAGCGCACATCCACGCGCAGCGAGCCCTTGTCGTTGATCGCGAAGTCCACGCCGGCGTGGGCGGCCAGGCCCCAGGAGTCTTCCATCTTCAGCGTGCTGCCGGCCAGCGCGCCGCCGGTCTTCTCGCTGAAGAAGGTGGTGTAGTTGATGCCGGCGCCCAGGAACGGGGACACCTTGCCCGTGCTGTTGAAGTGGTACTGCAGCGACACCACCGGCGGCAGGTGCTTGGTGCTGCCCACGTTGCCGAGGCCGGCGATGTTGATGTCGTGCTTGAACGGCAACGCGGCCAGGAGCTCGATGCCCAGGTTGTCGGCGATGAAGTACTCACCGGTGATGGTCGGCTTGATGTCGTTGTCGACGTCGACCTTCAGCGTGCCGCCGGCCAGCGAGCCGTTGTTGGACTTCGGGGCGACCTGGTGCACGCCGGCACCGATCGTCCAGTCGCCCTTGGACTGGGCCATGGCGGGGGCGGCGGCCAGCGCCAGGGCGGCGGCCAGGCTGGAGAGCAGGAGGGGGGAGGTCTTGCGCATGAGACGGTCTCGTGGCGGGTTGGAATGGCGCCAGTTTTCCCGCCCGCGCCGCAGTGCGCCTTGATCCGGATCAATCCGGGTATTTACCGTTGTAACCGGTTCCCATTCGTCTTCCACGGGCCGGGCCGGTTCCGGCCCTGCTAGAATGAACACCCCTTTCCATCGGCGCCGCACCGTCGCGGCTGCAGGAGCTTGTGAACATGGCAATCAAGGTTGGCATCAACGGTTTCGGTCGCATCGGGCGCAACGTGCTGCGTTCGGCCGTGCTGAACTTCGGCAATGACATCGAAATCGTCGCCATCAACGATCTGCTGGAGCCGGACTACCTGGCGTACATGCTGAAGTACGACTCCGTGCATGGCCGCTTCAAGGCCGACGTGGAAGTCTCCGGCAACGACCTGCTGGTCAACGGCAAGAAGATCCGTCTGACCCAGGAACGCGATCCGGCCAACCTGAAGTGGGACGAAGTCGGCGTGGACGTCGTCATCGAATCCACCGGCCTGTTCCTGACCAAGGAAACCGCGCAGAAGCACATCGATGCGGGCGCCAAGAAGGTGATCCTGTCGGCGCCGTCGAAGGACGACACCCCGATGTTCGTGTTCGGCGTGAACGACAAGACCTACGCCGGCCAGGCGATCGTCTCGAACGCCTCGTGCACCACCAACTGCCTGGCCCCGCTGGCCAAGGTCATCAACGACAAGTGGGGCATCAAGCGTGGCCTGATGACCACCGTGCACGCCGCGACCGCGACCCAGAAGACCGTCGATGGCCCGTCCAACAAGGACTGGCGCGGTGGCCGTGGCATCCTGGAAAACATCATTCCGTCCTCGACCGGTGCGGCCAAGGCCGTCGGCGTGGTGATCCCGGAATTGAACAAGAAGCTGACCGGCATGAGCTTCCGCGTGCCGACCTCGGACGTGTCGGTGGTCGATCTGACCGTCGAGCTGGAGAAGGAAGCCACCTACGCCGAAATCTGCGCTGAAGTGAAGGCACAGAGCGAAGGCGCGCTGAAGGGCATCCTGGGCTACACCGAAGACAAGGTCGTGGCGACCGACTTCCGCGGCGAGACCCACACCTCGGTGTTCGACGCCGACGCCGGCATCGCGCTGGACAGCACCTTCGTCAAGCTGGTGTCGTGGTACGACAACGAATGGGGCTACTCCAACAAGTGCCTGGAAATGGTCAAGGTCGTCGCGGCGTAAGCCAGCGCTGCCCCTGCGTCATTCCACAGACCCCGGCCCCGTGCCGGGGTCTGTCGTTTCAGGCGGACCATTCACGCCCGTGATCCCGCGCGTACCGCCGATCCATTAGCATGGCCCGCGTGCCGCCGGCACTGCGCCTGTCCGGCGCAGCCGTGGCGACCCTCTTGAGGATGGCCTGGAATGGAAGCTCTGATTGTCCTGCTGGTGCTGGTACTGCTGGCGATCCCGCTGATGCTGATCGTGGCCCTGGTGATGATCGCGGGCCTGCGCCGCCGCGTGGCCGCGCTGGAACACCGCGCGGCTGGGTCCGCCTGGGACGCCGCGCCGGCGCCAGCCGAACCCGAACGGCCGCTGCGCTGGACGGATATTGAATCCGTCGACACCGTGGCCGCGCCGCTGGACTTCGCCATGCAGCCCGGGGTCGACAGGCCCGTCGAGACGGCAGACACCGTGGCTGCACCCGCAGCGGCGGGAGCCATGCCGCCGCCGCTGCCGTCCTCGGCGCCGATTCCACCCAGGCCCGCGCCGCCGGCGGTGCCGGTTGAACCGCAGGGCCCGGGCATCGGCGAACGCATCGTCGGCACCATCAAGCAGTGGTTCACCGAGGGCAACGTGCCGGTCAAGATCGGCATGCTGGTACTGCTGGCCGGTGTGGCCGCGCTGCTCAAGTACGCCAGCGACCAGGGCTGGTTGAACGCCCCGATCGAGCTGCGCCTGGCCGCCATCGCGGTGGCGGCGCTGGCCGGGCTGGTGTTCGGCTGGGTGCAGCGCGATACCCGGCGCCTGTTCGCGCTGGCGCTGCAGGGCGGGGCGATCGGCGTCCTGCTGCTGACCATTTTCGCCGCGTTCAAGCGCTACGACCTGATCCCCGCCGCGCCGGCCTTCGCGCTCAGCGTGCTGCTGATCGCCGGCATGGGCGTGCTGGCGGTCGTGCAGAACTCGCGCACGCTGGCCGTGCTCGGCATCCTGGCCGGCTTCATGGCGCCGATCTGGCTGTCCACCGGCAGCGGCAACCATGTCGCGCTGTTCTCGTATTACGCCGTGCTCAATGCGGCGATCCTGGCGATTGCCTGGTGGCGTCCGTGGCGCGCGCTGAACCTGCTCGGTTTCGCCTTCACCTTCGGCATCGGCACGGCCTGGGGCGTGCTCCAGTACAGCGCGGACAAGTTCGCCAGCACCGAGCCGTTCCTGCTGCTGTTCTTCGCCTTCTACCTGCTGATTCCGATCCTCTATGCGCGTCGGCAGAGCGCGGAAAAGCGCGACCTGATCGATGGCAGCCTGGTGTTCGGCACGCCGCTGATCGCGTTCTCGCTGCAGGCTGGCCTGCTGCATGACGACCGCCTGCTGCTGGCGTTGTGCTCGCTGGCACTGGCCGCGTTGTATGCGGGGTTTGCGTGGGTGCTGATCAAGCGCGAGCGCTATGCCGCGCTGGGCCAGTCGCATGCGGTACTCGCGGTAGGCTTCGCCACGTTGGCGGTGCCGCTGGCGCTGTCCGCACGGGCCACCGCCAGCGTGTTCGCGCTGGAAGGGGCGGCGCTGGCCTGGCTGGGGCTGCGCCAGCAGCGCTGGCTGCCGCAGATCACCGGTGCGCTGTTGACCCTGGGCGCCGCGTTCGGCTTCGTGGTCGGCGCGGACTACTGGCATCTCGATGCCACGGCGATCGCCAACCCCACCTTCATGAGCGGCCTGCTGCTGGCACTGGCCGGGTTCGCCGCGGCCTTCAGCTATCGCCGTGCGCAGCAGGATGCGCCGGCCATCGTCTACTACCTCTGGGGGCTGCTGTGGTGGCTGGGCAGCGTCAGCCACGAGATCCTGCGCTTCGTCGCCCACCGCAACGAACCCGATGCGCTGCTGATCGGCGCAGCGGTGACCGGTTGGCTGGCCGCCGAGATGCATCGTCGCTGGCCGGCGCGCGCGCTGGTGCTGACCACGCTGGCGATGGTGCTGGCCGCGTTCCCGTTGGCGCTGTGGCAGGCCGATGTGCACGATCAACCGTTCGCCGGCTACGGCGCACTGGCCTGGGCGGTGTTCGCGCTGCTGGGCGTGCGCAGCCTGTGGTGCCTGCGTGCGGGTGACGACCGCACGTCGCTGGCGGCGCAGTTCCTGTGGTGGCTGCTGTGGCCGTCCGTGGTGTCGCTGGCCTGCCTGTGGTTGGCCGACCGTTTCGCGCTGGCACAGGGCTGGGGCCTGGCGTTGATGCTGCTGCCGTGGCTGCTGGTCACCGCCGTGGCGCTGCTGCGCTGGCCGTGGCTGACGGTGCCGCTGGGCGAACGCTTCGATCGCATGCGCGGCGCGTTGCAATGCACCTTGTTCGCCGTGCTCGGCGTGAGCTGGGCGGGCCTGCTGCTGGTGCCGGCCGGCGCTGCTCCGCTGCCGTGGTTGCCGCTGCTCAACCCGGTGGAACTGGTGCAGCTGGCAGTGCTGGTGCTCGCCGCGCGCTGGCTGTGGTCCGGACAGGCGCCGGAGGGCCTTCGCGCGATCCGCATCCCGGTGCTTGCGATTGCCGGTTTCGTCGCGCTGACCAGCATCACCCTGCATGCCGTGCATCACTGGGGCGG
This sequence comes from Stenotrophomonas sp. TWI1149, assembly GCF_039673155.1. Lineage (NCBI taxonomy): Bacteria > Pseudomonadati > Pseudomonadota > Gammaproteobacteria > Lysobacterales > Lysobacteraceae > Stenotrophomonas > Stenotrophomonas sp. TWI1149. The sequence goes on along the minus strand of NZ_JBDJLB010000020.1, from coordinate 24,965 downwards.
GGTGCCGTGGAACGAGCGCCTGTGGTCCTCGACGCTGGCCCAGACCAGCCTGACCGTGGTGTGGAGCGTGCTCGGCGTGATCAGCTGGGTGTGGGGCTCGCGCCGCGGGCAACGCGTCCTGTGGCTGGTAGGTGCGGTGCTGATGGGCGTGGTGCTGGCCAAGCTGGTGCTGATCGATCGCCAGCATCTGGGCAACCTGCTCGGGATTTCTTCTTTCATCGCCTACGGCCTGCTGTGCACGGTCGTGGGCTATCTGGCACCGGCGCCGCCGCGCGCGCCGGACCCCGCCGTGGAGCCGCAGTCTTGAAGACCTTTCGCCCGCTGATCCTCCTTGCCGCGCTGGCGCTTCCGGCGCTGGCCCAGGCCCAGGCCGCCGATGGCCGCCAGGCCTATCGCCAGCAATGGCCGCTGCAGCTCGCGCAGCCGCAGGCGGGTGCGTACCGGTTGACCCTCGACGAGGGCGTGTACCGCACCGCGGTGTCGCCACGTCTGGCCGACGTGCAGGTGTTCAACGCGCAGGGCCAGGCACTGCCGTCGGCGTTGTTGGCCGCCGACCAGCCGCTGGCGCAGGCACCGCAGTGGCAGACGCTGTCCTGGTTCCCGCTGCCGCCGATGGCCGGCACCTCCGGCGATGACCTGCAGCTGCTCACCGAGCGCAACACCGACGGCAGCGTGCGCCGGGTCGAGGCGCGGCTGGGGCGGGGCGGGGCGGCCGGACAACCCGCGGGCTGGCTGATCGACGCCAGCGCGCTGGAGACCGGCGTGCAGGCGCTGCGCCTGGACTGGCAGACGCAGGCGCCCCTGCAGGCGCGCGTGCGCGTGGAGATGAGCAACGACCTGCGCGACTGGTTGAGCATTGCCGATGACGTGCCACTGGTCGACCTGCAGCACGAAGGCCGCCGCCTGCAGCAGCGCCGCATCGAGATCGCGCGCCAGGCCCGGTATTTCCGCATCCTGCCGATCGGTGCCGATGCCTTGCCGGCGCTGTCCACGGTGCAGGCCGAGCTGGCGCCGACTGCGCAGGCGATCGCCTGGCGCTGGCAGTCGTTGACCGGTGCCGCCGGCAAGCCCGGCGAGTTCGAGTATCAGCTTGATGGGCGCTTCCCGATCGCGCAGGCCGATATCGCGACGGCGGACAACAGCGTGGTGCAGTGGACGCTGCTGAGCCGCGACGATGCCGACCAGCCGTGGCAGGTGCGGGCCGGCCCATGGGTGGCCTATCAGCTGCAGGACGCCGCCGACCGCCGCCAATCGCAGACCCAGCCGCTGGCGCGCAGCACGCGCGACCGCTACTGGAAGCTCGTGGCCGGCCAGCCGCAGTCGATGCCGGCGCCGACGCTCAAGCTCGGTTACCAGTCTGAAGCGCTGGTGTTCCTCAGCCAGGGCGAGCCGCCCTACACGGTAGCCGCCGGCAGCGTACGCGCGGAGCGCCAGGATGCGCCGGTCGCTACGGTGATCGCGCAGCTGCGCGAACAGCATGGCGCGCAGTGGCAGCCGGCGCAGGCGAGCATGCAGGGCGAACCGCAGGTACTCGCCGGCGATGCTGCGGTGGTGCCGCAGCGCGACTGGAAGCAGTGGCTGCTGTGGGCGCTGCTGGTGATCGGCGTGCTGATCGTCGGCGGCTTCGCAGTCAGCCTGCTGCGTCAACCAAATAGGGACGGAGGTAGTTAAGCGCGCTTAACTACCTCCGTCCCCGTTAAAAAGCGCGCGACGACCAACGGTCGCCGCCTACCTCCGCCCCTGTCATGAATTTGCGATGCACCGCGCCAGCCGGGACAATGACGGTCTGCGCCGTGCGGCGCCCTTCCTTCTTCAGAGCCAAAGAGTTGCTTATGTCCATCGTTCGCATGACCGACCTCGATCTCTCCGGCAAGCGCGTGCTGATCCGCCAGGATCTGAACGTGCCGATCGACAACGGCCAGATCACCTCCGAGCAGCGCATCACCGCGTCGCTGCCGACGCTGAAGCTGGCGCTGGAGAAGGGCGCCGCCGTGATGGTGACCTCGCATCTCGGACGTCCGAAGGAAGGCGTGTGGAGCGAGGCCGAATCGCTGGCGCCGGTGGCGCTGCGTCTGTCGCAGCTGCTCGGTGTCGAGGTGCCGCTGGTGCGCGATTGGGTCGACGGCGTGACCGTCGCGCCGGGTTCGATCGTCTTGCTGGAAAACTGCCGCATGAATGTCGGCGAAGGCAAGGACGATGAAGCGCTGGCGAAGAAGTACGCCGCGCTCTGCGATGTGTTCGTGATGGATGCCTTCGGCACCGCGCACCGTGCACAAGCCTCCACCCACGGCGTGATCCGCTTCGCCCCGGTGGCCGCCGGTGGCCCGCTGCTGATGGCCGAGCTGGACGCGCTGGCCAAGGCGCTGCTCGCCCCGGCCCAGCCGCTGCTGGCGATCGTGGCCGGCAGCAAGGTCAGCACCAAGCTCGAACTGCTCTCCAGCCTGGTCGGCAAGGTCGACCAGCTGATCGTCGGCGGTGGCATCGCCAACACCTTCATCGCGGCCGCCGGTTACTCGGTCGGCAAGTCGCTGTACGAGCCGGACCTGCTGGACACCGCGAAGAAGATCGTCGCCGATGCCAAGGCGCGCGGCGCCGACATCCCGCTGCCGACCGACGTGGTCGTGGCCAGGCAGTTCCTGCCGGACGCCGAAGCCACGGTGAAGGCCGTTGCCGACGTGGCCGAGGATGACCTGATCCTGGACATCGGCCCGGACACCGCGCAGCACTACGCCGGCCTGATCGCCAAGGCCGGCACCGTGGTCTGGAACGGCCCGGTCGGCGTGTTCGAATTCGAGGCCTTCAGCCATGGCACCGAAGCCCTGGCCCGTGCCATCGCCGCCTCGCCGGCGTTCTCGATCGCCGGCGGCGGCGATACCCTGGCCGCGGTCGACAAGTACGACATCGCGGGCGAGGTGAGCTACATCTCCACCGGTGGCGGCGCGTTCCTGGAGTTCCTGGAAGGCAAGACCCTGCCGGCCGTCGCCGCGCTGGAGGCCCGCGGCGCGTGAGCCGCGATGTCCTGTTCTTCGATCTCGACGGCACGCTGATCGATTCGGCCGTCGGGATCACCCAGTGCGTGGCGCATGCGCTCACGCAGATGGGCCAGCCGGTCCCGCCGCAGGCCGAACTGCGGCGCTGGATCGGCCCGTCGCTGCGTACCAGCTTCGCGCCGTTGTTCAACGATCCGGCCCAGGTCGAGCAGGCGGTGACGTATTACCGCGAACGCTTCGACGTGGTCGGCTGGCGCGAGCATGAGGTCTATCCGCGGATCGGCCAGGTCGTGCAGGCCTTCAAGGATCGCGGCCATCGGCTCGCGATCGTCACCGCCAAGAACGAGCCGCATGCGCGGCGCATCGTCGAGCACCTGCCGTTCGGCGACTGCTTCGAGGACGTGATCGGGGCCACCCCGGATGGCAGCCGCAGCGAGAAGCCGCAGCTGGTCGCCGAGGCGCTGCACCGGCTGTCGTTGACCCCGGCGCAGTGCTGGATGATCGGCGACCGGCGCATGGATATCGAAGGCGCGCGCCATCACGGTCTGCGCAATATCGGGGTGTTGTGGGGCTTCGGCGGTGCCGAGGAGCTCACGGCAGCCGGGGCCGGGCACCTCGCGCAGGCACCGGACGACCTGCTAACCCTGATCGATTGAGGGCCGCGGCGGCGATCCGTACGCCGCCGCATGTCCCGCGCAAAGGCCCGCCGCGATTGGCGCTGGCCGCCGGGCGGTCAAACGACTGTCCGCCCGCCCGTCTCGGGCTGTCTGCAGGACAACAGCGAAACCCAAGCGTGCCAGCGGTGTAATCGTATTCATGGGACGTGATGGGTGTGCTAATTTCACTCCTTTAACGGGAGCCCATTAACCATGATTGAGCGTCAGCGTCGCACCAAGATCCTTGCCACCCTCGGACCGGCGACCGACCCGCCGGGCGTGCTGGAGGATCTCTTCCGCGCCGGCGTGAACGTGGTTCGCCTCAACTTCAGCCACGGTGACCCGTCCGGCCAGGCCAAGCGCGCCGCCGACGTGCGTGCCGCCGCTGCCCGCGTGGGCGTGGAAGTGGGCATCCTGGCCGATCTGCCGGGCCCGAAGATCCGCATCGAGCGTTTCGCCGAAGGCAAGATCAAGCTCAAGGCGGGTGACCGCTTCGACCTGGTCGCCTCGCCGAACGCACCGGCCGGCGACACCACCCAGGTGGGCGTGAGCTACCTCGGCCTGCCGCAGGACGTGGTGGCGGGTGACATCCTGCTGCTCGACGATGGCCTGATGCAGCTGCAGGTCACCGAAGTGCAGGGGGAGCGCATCATCAACACCGTGCTCAACGACGGCGTGCTGTCCGACCGCAAGGGCCTGAACAAGCAGGGCGGCGGCCTGTCGCTGGGCGCGCTGACCGAGCGCGACAAAGAACTGATCGGCATCGTGGCCAAGATCGGCGTGGATTTCATCGCCGTCTCGTTCTGCCGCAATGCGCAGGACATGCACGACGCGCGCGAGATCGCCGAGTCGCACGGCTGCTACGCCGCGCTGGTCTCCAAGATCGAGCGCACCGAAGCGATCGACAACCTCGAAGAGATCGTCGACGCCAGTGACGTGGTCATGGTCGCGCGTGGCGATCTGGGCGTGGAAATCGGCGATGCCGAACTGCCGGGCCTGCAGAAGAAGATCATCAAGGCCTCGCTGGCGCAGAACAAAGTGGTGATCACCGCCACCCAGATGCTGCAGTCGATGGTCGAAAGCCCGATCCCGACCCGCGCCGAAGTGCTGGACGTGGCCAACTCGGTCATCGACGGTACCGACGCAGTGATGCTGTCGGCCGAAACCGCCGCCGGCATGTACCCGGTCAAGGCGGTCGAAGCGATGGCACGCATCTGCCTCGGTGCTGAACGTCAGTTCCAGACCGAGACCGATTTCGGTGCCTCGCCGCGCAACCTGGAGCGCGCCGACCAGGCGATCGCCATGGCCACCATGTTCCTGTCCCAGCACGTGGGCGTGCGCGCGATCGTGGCGATGACCGAATCCGGTGGCACCGCGCGGTACCTGTCGCGCTTCCGTGCCTCGGCCCCGGTGTTCGCGGTGACCCGCCATGACGGCGCGCGCCGCCAGATGGCGCTGATGCGCGATGTGTTCCCGATCAACTTCGACAGCCGTGGCCTGACCCCGCGCGAAGCCGCGCGCGGCAGCATCCGTTTGCTGTTTGAAGCGAACCAGCTGCAGGGCGGCGACCGTGTCGTCTTTACCAGCGGTGAGCACATGGAAACCCATGGCGCCACCAACACGCTGCGCCTGCTGGAAGTGGGCGAAGACGGCCGTGCGAGCGGCTTGGGCGAGCTCTAAGGGTACGCGTCATCGCATACGCGCTGTCGCCCCACGGTTTGCGCGGCAAACCGTGGGTCCCTTCTTGCCACCTCCCAGACCCCCGCCGCTTCGCGGCCGCCCCCTCACTCAGGGGGCTTTCCCCCAGACACATTCGATCGTCTGGGGCCGTTTTCAGATGGAATCGTTTCCAGATTCCGTGGACGGCCAGTTCACGGGAGGCGGGGTCTATAATTGGCGTTTTCCCGCACCCGCCACAGGAAGTACATGAGCATCGAACAGCTGGCTGAAACCGCACAGGCCATGGTCGCCCCGGGCAAGGGCATCATCGCGATCGACGAATCCACCGGCACCATCGGCAAGCGCTTCGCCAGCGTCGGCCTGGAGAACACCGAGGAGAACCGTCGCGCCTACCGCGAACTGCTGCTCACCACGCCCAAGCTGAACGAGCACATTTCCGGCGCGATCCTGTACGACGAGACCATCCGTCAGTCCACCAAGGACGGCGTCCCGTTCGCCAAGTACATGGCGGCCCAGGGCATCATTCCGGGCATCAAGGTCGACAAGGGCGCACATGCCCTGGCCGGCTGCCCGGGCGAGCTGGTCACCGAAGGCCTGGACGGCCTGCGCGAGCGCCTGCAGGAGTACTACAAGCTGGGCGCGCGCTTCGCCAAGTGGCGTGCGGTCATCAACATCGGTGAAAGCATCCCGTCGGGCACCTGCATCGAGTCCAACGCCCACGCGCTGGCCCGTTACGCGGCGCTGTGCCAGGAATGCGGCCTGGTGCCGATGGTCGAGCCGGAAGTGATCATGGACGGCGACCACGACATCGAGACCTGCTACGAAGTCACCGAAGCCACCCTGCGTTCGCTGTTCGATGCGCTGTACCAGCAGAACGTGCTGCTGGAAGGCACCATCCTCAAGGCCTCGATGGTCATCTCCGGCAAGGGCTGCGAAGAGCAGGCCGACGTCGAGGAAGTGGCCGAGTCGACCGTGATGTGCCTCAAGAGCACCGTGCCGGCGATCCTGCCGGGCGTGGTGTTCCTGTCCGGTGGCCAGAGCGATGAGCAGTCCACCGCGCATCTGAACGCCATGAACCAGATGGGCAACCTGCCGTGGCCGCTGAGCTTCTCCTACGGCCGCGCCATGCAGCAGGCCGCGCTGAAGCTGTGGGCCAAGGACACCAAGGCCAACGTTGCCAAGGCGCAGCAGACGATCTTCGATCGCGCCAAGGAAAACGGCCAGGCCGCCCTGGGCAAGTGGAACGGCTGATTCACGCCTGACCGCCCTCAACGAAAACGCCGGCCTCGTGCCGGCGTTTTCGTTTGCGGGAGACAGCGGTGCGCAGACGCACGCGTGCTCTGGCACGATGCGAACCACCTTCGCGTGGATGGATCCCATGTTCGTTCGTCTCTGTATCTCGCTGTGTGGGGTGTCATTGCTGCTGGGAAGCGCAGCGGCGCACGCATCGACGCCGCGTGGCTTCGATGTGCTGCACTACGATGTCGCGCTGGTGCCGGACATCGCCCACAAGCGCGTCACCGGCCAGCAGACGCTGCGGTTCCGGGCCGAGCGGGAGCTGCGTGCAGTGACGCTGGACAGCGGCGCGCTCACCGTGACGGCCGTGATGCAGGGGGATCGCGCGCTGGCCTTCGCGCAGCACGATGCGAAGGTGCAGATCACGCTGGCCGAACCGCTTCCGACGGGAGACACCGCCAGCGTGACGATCCGCTATCACGGCGAACCGCCGTATGGCCTGGAGTTCGCCCCCGAGCGCGACGAGGTCTACACGATCTTCTCGACCAGTCAGTGGATGCCCTCGGTGGATGCCCCCGACGAGCGCGCCACGCTGGACCTGTCCGTGACCTTGCCGGCGGGCCTGCTGGCTGCGGGCACCGGTCGCGCGCTGCCGCTGCGCACGCTTCCCGATGGACGCATCGAACATCGCTGGCAGCTGGAGACGCCGATGCCGGGGTATGTCTATGGCTTCACGGCGGGGCGCTATCAGGAAGCGACGCAGCAGCATGGCGCCATCGGCTTGCGGTTCCTGTCCAGGGAGCGGTCGCCCGCGCAGCTGCAGCGCGTGTTCACTGCCACCGGCGGGATGCTCGATTTCTTCGCCGATCGCGCGGGCCTGCCGTATCGCGGCGACTATCAGCAGGCGCTGGTGGCCCGCACGATCGGGCAGGAAATGGCCGGGCTGTCGCTGATGTCCGAGCGCTACGGCCAGCAACTGCTGGAGGATCCCGGCCAGACCGCGTTGATGGCGCACGAGGCCGCACATCAGTGGTGGGGCAACCGGGTGACCTGCGCCGGCTGGGAGCACTTCTGGCTCAACGAAGGCATGGCCAACTTCATGACCGCCGCTTACCTCCAACAGGCGCAGGGAGAGGCGGCCTACCAGGCGCAGGTGACGATCTGGCGCACGCGGCTGGACGCGCTGCGTGCCAAGGGGGCGGATCACGCGCTGGTGTATGCGGACTGGAACGCGCCGACCGGCGATGACCGCGCGGTGGTGTACCAGAAGGGCGCCTACGTGCTGCACCTGCTGCGCGTCGAAATGGGCGAGGCCGCGTTCTGGCGCGGCATCCGTGATTACACGCGGGCCAACGATGGACGCTCGGTGGTGACCGTCGATTTCCAGCGTGCGATGGAAGCAGCGGCCGGCCGCTCCCTGCAGCCGTTCTTCGCGCAGTGGGTCTATGGCGTGGGCTGACGCGTCAGTGCGCGGCGGCCGGCGGCATTCCCAACGCCAGCGGCGCGAAGATCGCCGAGGTCGACGGTTCGACCGGCTGACCCAGCGCGGCCAGCGCCGACTGGTAGGCCTTGTACGTCGCCGCGTTGTAGGCCACCAGGATGATCCGGCGCGGCTGGCGGTGCGAGCGCTGCCAGGTCAGGGTTTCGGTGGCGGCGATGTGGGCGGCCTGGTGCAGCGGATACCCGAACACCCCGCAGCTGATCGCCGGGAACGCGATCGATTCCAACTCGAGCTTCTCCGCCAGCTGCAGCGATTTCCAGTAGCAGTTGGCCAGCAGCGCCGGCTCGTCGCGCAGACCGTCCTGCCAGACCGGGCCGACCGTATGGAACACATGCCTGGCCGGCAGCGCGAAGGCGGGCGTCTCGCGCACCTCACCGGTCGGGCAGCGCATGCCGGGGCGGATCTCCGGCAGGGCGCGGCAGGCTTCGAGCAGCTGCGGGCCGGCCGCGCGATGGATCGCGCCGTCCACGCCACCGCCGCCCAGCAGGGATTCGTTGGCCGCATTGACGATCGCATCCACCGCCAGGGTCGTGATGTCGCCCTGCCACACTTCGATCTTCATGCGTACCGCTCCTTACGTACTGATACCGGGTCCATACAACGAAATGACGTGCCTGACCTGCACCGTAACCTGCAGGACATCTAGGCTGCGTCATCGTCGTCTCAGGCAGTGCGACCCGGCGAGCGCTGGCTGACCTTCACACGATGCCGCCGGATCGCTTCACCGCAGATGAAGCGCCAGCAAGCAGAACGCCCGCCGGTCAGGGCGGGCGTTCCGTTCATACGGACCAACGCGGGGATCAGGGCAGACCGGCCAGCCAGTCGTCGTCGGAGCCTTCGTTGATGTCGGCGAACAGCGGGGTCGAGAAGTAGCGCTCGCCGGTGTCGGGCAGCATCGCCAGGATCACCGATCCCGGCGCGGCCTTGGCGGCGATGTCCAGCGCGCTGGCGACGGTGGCGCCGGCCGAGATGCCCACGAAGATGCCTTCCTCGGCAGCGAGCCGGCGCGAGGTCTCGATCGCCCGCGCGTCGTCGATGGTCAGCAGCTCATCGTAGACCCCGCGGTTGAGTACTTCCGGCACGAAGTCCGGGGTCCAGCCCTGGATCTTGTGCGGCTTCCACTCATCGCCCTTGAGCAGGGCGGCGCCTTCCGGCTCGGTGGCGACGATGCGGGTCTCGGGTCGCGCGACCTTGAGCACTTCGCCGACGCCGGTCAGGGTGCCGCCGGTGCCCCAGCCGGTCACGAAGTAGTCCAGCCGCTTGCCGGCGAAGTCGCGCAGGATTTCCGGCGCCGTGGTGTTGCGGTGATAGGCGGGGTTGGCCGGGTTGGCGAACTGGCTGGCCAGGAACCAGCCGTGTTCCTCGGCCAGTTCCTTCGCACGGCGGACCATGCCCGAGCCGCGCTCGGCGGCCGGGGTCAGGATCACCTTGGCGCCATAGGCGCGCATCAGCTTGCGGCGCTCGATCGAGAAGGTCTCCACCATCGTGGCCACGAACTTGTAGCCGCGCGCGGCCGCCACCATCGCCAGGGCCACGCCGGTGTTGCCGGAGGTCGCCTCCACGATGGTGTCGCCCGGCTTGAGCAGGCCCTTGGCTTCGGCGTCGAGGATGATCGCCAGCGCGAGGCGGTCCTTGACCGAGCCGCCCGGGTTGAACGACTCGACCTTGGCATAGAGGGTGACGTGCTCGGGGGCGAGGCGGTGCAGGCGCACCACCGGGGTGTTGCCGATGGTGTCCAGGATGGAGTCGTACAGGGCCATGGGGATGCTCCGGAGAAGTCGTTGCCGCCCGGGGGCCGTGCGGCGGGGAAGGGTCGGGCGGGTGGCGGCGGCAGGCGCCTGGTCGCGGCCGGCCCGGGGTCGGTCAGACCGTACCGCTGGCATATGACCGCGCGAAATGACCTGATTACCTTCTTAAACAACGTTTGGTTATAAGCTGGTGACGGCATTTGCCCTACAGTCGGATGGCCCCCTCTCCATGCGCCGTATCGCCCGCCCATGACGCTGACCCAACTTCGCTACCTGGTCGCCATCGCCGACGCCGAGCTGAACATCACGCTGGCGGCGTCCCGCGTGCACGCCACCCAGCCCGGCCTGTCCAAGCAGCTCAAGCAGCTGGAGGATGAACTCGGCTTCCTGCTGTTCGTGCGCAAGGGCCGCAGTCTGGAAGCGGTGACCCCGGCCGGCGTGGAAGTGATCGGCCGCGCCCGCGCCGTCCTCGGCGAAGCCAACAACATCCGCACCTATGCGGCCAACCAGCGCCGCGAAAGCCAGGGCCAGCTGGTGCTGACCACCACGCACACCCAGGCGCGCTTCGTACTGCCGCCGGCGGTGGCGCGGATCAAGCAGGCCTACCCGCAGGTCAGCGTGCATCTGCAGCAGGCCGCTGAAAGCGATGCGCTGGACCTGCTCAGCCAGGGCGATGCGGACATCGCCATCATCAGCACCGCCGGCGGTGAGCCCACGGCTGGCCTGGCCATTCCGCTGTACCGCTGGCGCCGGCTGGTGCTGGTGCCGCGCGGGCACGCGCTGGATCGCCCGGGTGCGGCGCCGGACCTGCAGGCGCTGGCCAGCCATCCGCTGATCAGCTACGAATCCTCCACCCGCGGCAGTTCTTCGCTGCAGCGCGCCTTCGCCAGTGCCGGACTGAGCCCGGACATCGCCTTGACCGCCCTCGATGCGGACCTGATCAAGACCTATGTGCGCACCGGCCTGGGCGTCGGCCTGCTCGCGGAAATGGCGGTCAACGCCAGTGATGAAGACCTGCGCGCGTGGCCGGCCCCGGCGCCGATCGACGAGTGCATCGCCTGGGCGGTGCTGCCGCGTGACCGCGTACTGCGCGACTATGCACTGGAGCTGGTGCACGTGCTGGCCCCGCAGATCGACACCCGCGACCTGCGCCGGGTGATCGACGGCAACCAGGAGGCCAACTGGCCGTTGCCGCCGACCTGGGAATCGTTGACGCAGACCATCACCGTCTAACGACGGTGATGGCTGCCCGCGCATTCCACCTCTACCCCGCGCCGTTGGCGCGCCCCCTTCAACAGAAGGGGGCTTTTCTCCAGAGGGGGTGAGGGGGCGGTTGGCGCTTCGAAAGCGCCGCTGCGACGGTTGGTCGCAGGGCGTCGGGCTGCCCTGCCAACGGTGGGGCGCTACCATGACGGGGTGAACGTCCGCCGTCGCCCGTATGCCGTCTTTCTGCAGCTTGCCTTCGTGGCGACGTTGCTGATGGCGCTGGCGCCGCTGGTCAGCCGCTGGCAGCAGGCCCATGCCGAGGCACCGGTGATGCTGATGCCGACCGGCATGACCCACGCGCTGCCGGCGCTGCCGGATGCCCACGCCGGGCACGGCATGCCGCAGCACGACGGGCAACATCACGCCATGCAGCACGGCGACATGCAGCACGGCGACATGCAGCACACGCCGATGAGCGAGCACGCCGGGCATGGTGACGCCTGCGAATACTGCATGATGGCCTCGCGCCTGATGCCGTGGCTGGCGGTCCTGATCCTGTTGTTGCCCGCGATGCCGGTCATCGCACCGCGCGTCCTGCGCGCCGTGCCCACGCCCCGCAGCCTGCGCTGGCCGGCCCACGCCGCCCGCGGCCCGCCCGCGATCTCCTGAAGCCACCGCCCTTCCTGCCCGTGTCGCCGTGATGGCGACGCGTGCCTGCGTGCTTTTCTGGAGTTCCACCATGAACGTTTCTTCCCGCAGCGCGGGCGCACTGACGCGCCTGTCTGTTTCCCTGTCGCTGGCCCTGGTCGCGTTGCCGCTGCAGGCCGCCGCCGACGACGCCCGCACCCTCGATACGCTGGTCGTCACCGCCTCCGCGCCGTCCTCGCCACTGCGCTGGGTCACCGATCCGCGCCTGCCGCGGCAGCCGGTCCCGGCCAGCGATGGCGCCGACTATCTGAAGACGGTTCCCGGCTTTTCCGCGATTCGCAACGGCGGCACCAACGGCGATCCGGTGCTGCGCGGCATGTTCGGCTCGCGCCTGAACATCGTCAGCAACGAAGGCAATCTGATCGGTGCGTGCCCCTCGCGGATGGACAACCCGCTGTCCTACATCGCGCCGGAAACCTTCGATCGGCTGACCATCATCAAGGGGCCGCAGAGCGTGCGCTGGGGTGCCGGTGCTTCCGCGGGCACGGTGCGCTTCGAGCGCGATACGCCGCGCTTCGACCAGCCGGGCATGGACATCAACGCCAGCGCGCTGGTCGGCTCGCGCAACCGCAACGACCAGGTGCTCGACCTCACTGCCGGCGCCTCGCCGGGCTATGTACGCGTCAACGGCAACCGCTCCGAATCGGATGACTACAAGGACGGCAACGGCGACGTGGTCCCCTCCAGGTGGCGCAAGTGGAACAGCGACGTGGCCGTCGGCTGGACGCCCGATGCCGATACCGTGCTGGAACTCTCGGCCGGCACCGGCGATGCGATCGCGCGCTATGCCGGTCGTGGCATGGACGGCGCCTCGTTCAAGCGCACCAGTTACGCCGCTCGTTTCGAAAAGGACAACCTGCCGGGTGCATGGGACAAGCTGCAGGCGAACCTGTACTACAACGACGCCGACCACGTGATGGACAATTACACGCTGCGCACGCCGAACCCGGCCAGCAGCATGCCGATGCCGATGGCGTCCAACGTCGATCGCCGCACCACCGGTGGCCGTATCGCCTCGGAATGGCGCTGGCAGGACATCGCCATCGTGGCCGGCGTGGACGCGCAGGACAGCCGTCACCGCAGCCGCAATGGAATGGGGCGCAATGTGTACCGGCAGCAGCCGTGGCGCACGGACGCGCGCTTCGAAAACCTCGGCGCGTTCACCGAGATCACCCTGGGCGAGGGCACCGCACAGCGTTGGGTGGGGGGCCTGCGCATGGACCGTGCCGAGGTGAAGGACGCGCGCGCCACCAGCGGCATGATGGCGATGCCCAATCCCACCGCCGGGCAGACCCGCCGCGAGAACCTGGGCAGCGGCTTCGTCCGCTTCGAGCGTGACATCGCGCCCGCCCTGACCTGGTACGCGGGTGTCGGCCACAGCGAGCGCATGCCCGACTACTGGGAGCTGTTTTCGCCGGACCTCGGCCCCGCCGGCGCGGTGAATGCGTTCACTGGCGTGCAGCCGGAACAGACCACCCAGCTCGATCTCGGCCTGCAGTACCGAACCGATCGCCTCAATGCCTGGGTCTCGGCCTATGCCGGGCGCATCCAGGACTACATCCTCTTCACCTACCGCGACGGCGGCATGATGGGCAGCACCAGCCAGGCCAGCAATGTGGATGCGCGCATTGCCGGCGCCGAGGCGGGCGCGGAGTGGCAGTTGGCGCAGCAGTGGAAACTCGGCGGCACGCTGGCCTATGCCTGGGGCGAGAACCGCAGCGACGGCCGCGCGCTGCCGCAGATGCCGCCGCTGGAAGCCCGGCTCAGCACGGCGTGGGAAGGCGAGCGCTGGACCCTCGGTGCGCTGGCGCGTGCGGTCTCCCGCCAGGGGCGGGTCGCCGCAGGGCAGGGCAACGTGGTCGCCCGCGATCTGGGGCCCAGCGCCGGCTTCGCCACCGTGGCCTTGAACGCCAGCTACCGGTTCAACGCGGCGCTGCTGCTCAGTGCCGGTGTCGACAACGTGTTCGACCGCGCCTACAGCGAGCACCTGAACCTCGCCGGCAGCGCCGATTTCGGCTTCCCGGCCGATCCGGTGCGGATCAACGAGCCCGGCCGCACTGCCTGGCTCAAAGTGAACTATCGGTACTGAGCATGACGGCCGGGCGGGGCGTCCATGCCTCGCCCGGCGCCTGATGCGCCAGCCACGACAGGGCAGCACGGTGGCGCGCACTTCGACATGCGCCGATACATGGCGATACACGCCTGCTGCCTCCCAGCACGAAAGGGCTTTCGCCCGTCACCGGAAGATGTGAAGACCCCGGTAAACGCTTGGCACATATGCCCCGGCTCGACCCCTCTATACACTCGGCGGTCGAGAAACAACCGGGATTGCATTACATGTTGGGACGCATCGCAGCGCGCTTCGCCGCTGGCATCGCCTTGGTCGCATTGGCAGGGTGTGGCAGTAAAGACGAGGCCGCTCGCCGGCAGGCAGACGCCGTACCGGTCACCACCCAGGTGGTGCAGACCTCGGCATGGAGCGACACCCTGCAGGCGCTGGGCACGGCCAAGGCGCGCGAGTCGGTGACGATCACCGCCAAGGTCAGCGAAATCATCGAGACGGTCCACTTCGAGAGTGGCCAGCAGGTCAGTGCCGGTACCCCGTTGGTGACCCTGCGCGGCCAGGCCCAGGAAGCGGCCCTGCTGCAGGCCCAGGCGACGTTCCTGGAAGCGGACCAGCTGTACAAGCGCCAGCGCGAACTCGCCGCCCAGCAGCTGGTGGCCAGCTCCACCCTGGATACGCAGCGCGCCATCCGCGATGCCGCCGATGCACGCGTGCGTGAGATGCAGTCGGATATCGGTGATCGCCGCGTGCGCGCGCCGTTCGCCGGCGTGCTCGGCATCCGCCAGGTCAGTGCCGGTTCGCTGGTCACCCCGAGCACCGCGATCACCACGCTGGACGACATCGAGCGCATGCACGTGGACTTCCAGGTGCCCGAAGCCGAGCTGGCCTCGCTGAGCACCGGCGACAAGGTCAACGCGACCAGCGTGGCCTATCCAGGCCGCAACTTCGAAGGCCAGGTCGCCACCATCGATACGCGCGTTGATCCGGGCACGCGCGCGGTCACCGTGCGCGCCGACTTCATCAACGCCGATCACGCCCTGCGCCCGGGCATGCTGCTGGATGTGCGCATGTTCCGCCCCGAGCGCCAGGCGCTGGTGATCCCCGAGATCGCGGTGGTCCAGGTCGGGCGCGATTCCTATGTGTTCCGGGTTGCCAAGGACGACACCGTGGAGCGGGTGGACATCACCGCCGGCGCGCGTCGCAGTGGCGTGGTCGAAATCCGCGACGGCCTCACCGCCGGTGACCGCATCGTGGTGGACGGCACCGGCAAGCTGCGCCCGGGCCTGAAGATCCAGGCCGAGGAGGCTGCACCGGTCAGGCCGGCGGCACCGACGACGGTCGAACCGGATGCCGCCGGATGAAACTCTCCGACGTTTCCATCCAGCGGCCGGTGTTCGCCGTGGTGATGAGCCTGCTGCTGGTCGTGCTGGGCTTCATGTCGTTCACCCGCCTGACCCTGCGTGAGCTGCCTGCCATCGATCCACCGATCGTGTCGGTCTCGGTGGATTACACCGGTGCCTCCGCGGCGGTCATCGAGAGCCGTATCACCCAGGTGCTGGAAGATGCCCTGGCCGGCATCGAAGGCATCGACACGATCAACGCGCGCAGCTCCAACGGGCGCTCGCAGGTCAGCATCGAGTTCACCTCAAACCGCGATATCGAAGCGGCCGCCAACGACGTGCGCGATGCGGTCAGCCGCGTCGCCGATCGCATGCCCGAAGAGGCGCGGCCGCCGGAAATCGCCAAGGTCGAGAGCGACGCCGATCCCATCATCTGGCTCAACATGAGCTCGACCTCGATGGACACGCTGGAGCTGAGCGACTACGCCGACCGCTACATCGTCGACCGTTTCTCCAGCCTGGATGGCGTGGCGCAGGTGCGCATCGGCGGCCGCCAGCGCTATGCGATGCGGATCTGGCTGGACCGCGACCAGCTCGCCGCGCGCGGCCTGACCGTGGGCGACGTGGAAAGCGCGCTGCGCAACGAGAACGTCGAACTGCCGGCCGGCCGGATCGAATCGGCCGACCGCGATTTCACCCTGCGCGTGGAGCGCAACTACGTCAAACCCGAAGACTTCGCCGGGATCCCGCTGGGCAAGGGCGCCGACGGCTACGTGGTGCGCATGGGCGATGTGGCCAAGATCGAACTGGCCTCGTCCGAACGCCGCGCCTACTACCGCAGCAACGGCGAGCCGAACATCGGCCTGGGCATCGTCAAGACCTCTACCGCCAACGCGCTGGATGTCGCCCGCGAAGCGCGCGCCGAAGCCGAGCGGATCAGCAGCACGCTGCCGGAAGGCACGCGCATCTTCGTCGCCTTCGACAACACCACCTTCATCGAGGCTGCCGTCGATCGCGTCTACGCCACGCTGGTGGAGGCGATGCTGCTGGTGCTGGCGGTGATCTGGCTGTTCCTGGGCAGCTTCCGCGCGGCCCTGATTCCCGCGGTGACGGTGCCGGTGTGTCTGATCGCCGCCTTCATCGCGCTGTATGCGTTCGGTTTCTCGATCAACCTGCTGACCCTGCTCGCGCTGGTGCTGTGTATCGGCCTGGTGGTGGATGACGCCATTGTCGTGGTCGAGAACGTGCAGCGCCGCATCGATCTGGGCGAGCCGCCGCTGGTCGCCTCCAAGCGCGGCACCACGCAGGTGGCGTTCGCGGTGATCGCCACCACGGCGGTGCTGGTCGCGGTGTTCCTGCCGGTCGGCTTCCTGGAAGGCAATACCGGTCGGCTGTTCCGCGAGCTGGCCGTGGCATTGGCCGCGGCGGTGGCGCTGTCGGCGTTCGTGTCGCTGACGCTGACCCCGATGATGGCCTCCAAGCTGCTCAAGCCGCATACCGGCCAGGCACCGAAGGGCCTGCACGGGGTGATCAACCGCAATCTGGATCGCCTGTCGGCGGCCTACGGGCGCTTCCTGGAAGCGCACGTGACCCGCACCTGGATCTACATCGTGGTGATGATCCTGTCGCTGCTGGCCAGCGCGCTGCTGCTCAAGGTGCTGCCCTCGGAACTGGCCCCGGCCGAAGACCGCGGCTCGTTCCAGATCATGATCGATGGCCCGGAAGGCGCTGGTTTCGACTACACCGTCGGCCAGGTCCAGCAGGTCGAGAAGATCGTGTCCGGCTTCGTCGGTGAAGACCAGCCGATCGTGCGCGCCAACCCGCGCGTGCCCGGCGGCTTCGGCGCCAGCGAGGAAATGCACACCGGTCGCATCAGCGTGTTCCTGCAGCCGTGGCGCCAGCGCGACGTCTCCACGCCGGATGTGGCATCCGAACTGCAGACCCACCTCAACGATCTGCGTGGCGTGCGCGTGCGCACCCAGGTCGGTGGCGGCCTGGTCCGCAGCCAGGGCCAGCCGTTCCAGATCGTGCTCGGTGGCCCGGAGTACGAAGAAATCGCACAGTGGCGTGACCGCATGCTGCTGCGCATGGCCGACAACCCCGGCCTGGTCGGCGCGGACTCGGACTACAAGGAAACCCGCCCGCAGATGCGCGTGAACATCGACCGCCAGCGTGCGGCCGATCTGGGCGTGTCGGTCACCGCGATCGGCAGCGCGCTGGAAACCATGATGGGCTCGCGCCGCGTCACCACCTTCGTCGACAACGGCGAGGAGTACGACGTGCTGGTCCAGGCCGGCCGCGAAGGGCGCGCCTCGCCGGCCGATCTGGCCGCGATCCGGGTGCGCGCCAGTGGTGGCGAGCTGGTGCCGCTGTCCAACCTGGTCACGCTCAGCGAAGTGGCCGAAGCCGGCAGCCTCAACCGCTTCAACCGCCTGCGCTCGATCACCATCAACGCCGGCCTGGCCCCGGGCTATCCGCTGGGCGAGGCGATCGCCTGGGCCCAGCAGGTGGCCAGCGAGGAGCTGCCGCAGCACGCGCAGGTCAGCTGGAAGGGCGAATCGCGCGAGTACCAGAACGCCGGCAGCGCCGTGCTGCTGACCTTCGCGATGGCCCTGCTGGTGGTGT
Source organism: Stenotrophomonas sp. TWI1149 (assembly GCF_039673155.1). Taxonomy (NCBI): domain Bacteria; kingdom Pseudomonadati; phylum Pseudomonadota; class Gammaproteobacteria; order Lysobacterales; family Lysobacteraceae; genus Stenotrophomonas; species Stenotrophomonas sp. TWI1149. The sequence goes on along the minus strand of NZ_JBDJLB010000020.1, from coordinate 7,210 downwards.
TCCTGGTGCTGGCCGCGCAGTTCGAGAGCTTCATCCATCCGCTGGTGATCATGCTCACCGTGCCGCTGGGCGTGCTCGGGGCGCTGCTGGGGCTGTATGTCAGCGGCGGTACGATCAACCTGTTCAGCCAGATCGGCATCGTGATGCTGGTCGGCCTGGCGGCCAAGAACGGCATCCTGATCGTGGAGTTCGCCAACCAGCTGCGCGACGAGGGCCGCAACGTGCACCAGGCCATCGTCGAATCGGCGATGGTGCGCCTGCGCCCGATCCTGATGACCTCCATCGCCACCGTGGTCGGTGCGATCCCGCTGGTGGTGGCCGGGGGTCCCGGCTCGGCCAGCCGCGGCACGATCGGCGTGGTGGTGATCTTCGGCGTGACCGTGTCCACCTTCCTGTCGCTGTTCGTGGTGCCGGCGTTCTACTCGCTGCTGGCGCCGTATACGCGTTCGCCGGAAGCCGTGGCGCGCGAACTGGCCCGCCAGGAAGCCGAAACCCCCTCCGTGGGCGGCCATGCCTGAGCGGAATGGGCGGCATTGTCGCCCATTCATCGAAATTGCCACTACGCAGCCCGGCGCGGATCGTGGAGAATCGACCGGGTCCCAGCCGACGGGGACGTTCCTTTTGTTTCCGCCGACTGGAGAGAGCGCGTGGAAGAAGTAGTCAGTTTCATCAACGGGATCATCTGGAGCAAAGCTCTGATCTTCCTGTGTCTTGCCGCAGGCCTGTACTTCAGCGCCCGCACCCGTTTCATGCAGATCCGCGGTTTCGTGGAGATGTGCCGGCTGACCGTGCAGGGTGAGAAATCCGACGCGGGCGTGTCCTCGTTCCAGGCGCTGGCCATGTCCATGGCCGGGCGCATGGGCATCGGCAACATCGCCGGCGTGGCCACCGCGATCGCCTTTGGCGGCCCCGGTGCGATCTTCTGGATGTGGGTGATGGGCTTCCTCGGTGCTTCCACGTCGTACGTGGAATGCACCCTGGCGCAGATCTACAAGACCAAGGATGCCGAAGGCCGCTACCGCGGTGGCCCGGCGTATTACATCGAAAAGGCCATGGGCCTGAAGTGGTACGCGCTGGCGTTTGCCGTGGCGACCATCATCGCCGCCGGCTTCCTGATGCCGGGCGTGCAGGCCAATGCCATCGCCGACAGCATCATCAACGCCTGCCGCGGCGGCAGCCTGTGCGGGCCGCTGGATGGCCAGTTCATGGGGCTGGAATCGGTGCAGGCGCTCAAGCTGGGCATCGGCATCGTGGTCGCGCTGCTGCTGTCGGTGGTGATCTTCGGCGGCGTCAAGCGCATCGCCAACTTCGCCGAGGTGGTGGTGCCGTTCATGGCGGCGGCCTTCATCCTGATGGCGATCGTCATCATGATCATCAACTACGACCGCGTGCCGGACATGTTCCGCACGGTGTTCAGCAGCGCCTTCGGTGCGCATGCGGCCTTCGGCGCGATGATGGGCCTGGCGGTGGAGTGGGGCGTCAAGCGCGGCATCTACGCCAACGAGGCCGGCCAGGGTACCGGCCCGCACGCGGCGGCCGCGTCGGAGGTCTCGCATCCGGCCAAGCAGGGCTACGTGCAGGCCTTCGCGATCTACTTCGACACCATGATGGTGTGCACCGCCACCGCCTTCCTGATCCTGGCCGCGGGCACCTACAACGTGTATTCGCCGGTGCCGGGCGGCGCCCCCGTGTTCGCCGGCCTGGCCGGTGTGGCTGAAGGCGCTGGCTATGCGCAGGCCGCAGTGGAAACCGTCATTCCGGGCTTCGGCGCGGCCTTCGTGGCGATCGCGATCTTCTTCTTCGCCTTCACCACGATCATGGCCTATTACTACATGGCCGAAACCAACCTGACCTATGTCAACAACAACGCCAAGCGTCCGCTGACCGTACTGCTGCTGCGCCTGGGCATCATCGGCATGGTGATCTTCGGTGCGTTCCACAATGCCGGCATGGCGTGGGCGCTGGGCGACATCGGCGTGGGCCTGATGGCCTGGTTGAACATCATCGCGATCCTGATCGTGCAGAAGCCGGCGATGCTGGCCCTGCGCGACTATGAGCGTCAAAAGAAGCTCGGCCTGGATCCGACCTTCGACCCCGATGCCCTGGGCATCAAGAACGCCGATTTCTGGCGTACCCGCAAGCTGGAGCTGTCCCGTAGTGAATGATCCCTGGAAGAATGCGCGCCGTCCGTCTTCGCGGCCGCCGCGCGCCACGCCGCTGCCGCCCCGCGAAGGTGGCACGCCGCCGCCGCCCGGCCGTGGCAACGACGAGCTGCGCCTGTACGGCTGGAATGCCGTGCAGGCCCTGTTCGAGCATCGCCCGCAGGCGCTGCGCAAGCTGTACCTGACCGAGGCGCTGATCCCGCGCATGCAGCCGGTGCTGAAGTGGTGCGTCGCCAACCGCGTCGGTTACCGCGTGGTGGAAGACGGCGATCTGAACAAGCTCGCCGCGACCACGCATCACGAAGGCCTGGTCGCCGACGTGCTGCGCGCGCCGATGCTGGAGCTGGAGGAGTGGTTGGCCACGCTGCCCGCCGACGCGCCGGTGCTGGCGCTGTGGCTGGATGGCGTGGGCAATCCGCACAACTTCGGCGCGATCCTGCGCTCGGCCGCGCATTTCGGTGTGGCCGGGCTGCTGCTGCCGCCGGGCGCGACATTGGCGTTGTCCGGTGCCGCCGCGCGCGTGGCCGAAGGGGGCGCCGAATCGGTACCGCTGGTGCGGCTGCCGGCACTGCCCGAAGCGATGGAGCAGCTGCGTGCCGCCGGCTTGAGCCTGGCCGCCACGCTGGTGGAGGGCGGCGATGATCTGTTTGCCAGCACGCTGCCGGCGCGACTGGTCTACGTGATGGGCGCCGAAGGCGAAGGCATGGATCGCGAGCTGGCGCAGGCGTGCGACCACCAGGTGTCCATCCCGGGCACGGGTGCGGTGGAAAGCCTCAACGTCGCCTCGGCGACGGCAGTGTTGCTGGCGCAGTGGTTCGGACGCAGTCGCGTCTGAGCCGTGCGTGCGTTTTCGGGGAGAGCGCGGCGTCATTCGCGCCACCCACGGTGTGATCGGTTTCACCGAAATCGTCGTGACTACATCGCTTTCGGATTAATCGCATAGTGCACGCAGTGAAAACTGCGCACAGTGCCGGGTGGACGCTGTGCTGCGTGGGTGAGGAGAGACACCCCCGCAGCGCGGCGATCCGCTTGTCCGGACCGCGAAGGTCTAGCGGCGCTCACCGCGTGGGGTGTGACGTTATCCCGGTAGCCCGGTCGCAATGCGACCGGGCTTTTTTTTGTACCGACCAACGGTCGGTACCTACCATTTGCCAACGTCAGGTACCTGCCTGTTGGGATTACTCGCTCGGCGGCGTGGTCGGCTTGGCTTCGCTGCCGAAGCTGCCCTCGGCTTCGGCGGCGAGATAGGCGAACACGGTATACGCCGCTACGTTCTGCGCCAGTGCGGCCGGGTCGATCTTGTCGAGCGTGTCGTCGGCAGTGTGGTGCAGGTGGAAGTAGTCGCTGCCATCCTGTGCCAGCCACGCCCACGCGCCGCCCTTGGCTGCCAGCGGACCCACGTCCGGGCCCGGGCCGCCCTTGTCAGCGGCGTAGGCGATGCCAAGCGGCTTGAGCACCTCGGCGATCTGGCGGGTGGCCTCGCGCGAGTTGGCCGGGTTCGGTGAGCCGGTGTTGAAGGCGTAGATGCGGCCCGCGCCGAAATCGCTCTCGGCCGCGAGCTGGTGCAGCACCACATCCTTGGCGTGCGCTTCGGCGTACGCCTTGCCGCCGTACAGGCCCTGCTCCTCGTTGGCGAAGGCGATCACGCGGATGGTGCGCTTCGGCGCCTGTTTGAGCTGGCCGATCAGATGGCCGGCGGCCATGGTGATGCCCACGCCGGCGCCGTCATCGACCGCGCCGGTGCCCAGGTCCCAGGAATCGAGATGGCCGCCGATCACCACCACTTCCTTGGGCAGGCTGCGCCCGGTGATCTCGCCGATCACGTTGTACGAGGTCGCCTTGCCGTCCCAGCCGCAATCCAGGCTGAGCCTGAGCGTGGTGCTGCCCAGCGCGACCAGGCGCGCCAGCTGGTTGGCGTCCGGCACCGACAGCGCGGCGGCCGGCACCGGGGTCAGGCCGTCATCGAAGCGGGTGATGCCGGTGTGCGGCACGCGATGCGAGTCGGTACCGGCCGAGCGCATCACGAAGCCGATCGCACCCTTGCGTATCGCCTCGGACGGCCCCTTGCTGCGCACCGCGCCGCCGTTGCCGTAGTCGCGGCCATCGCGGTAGGCGGTCATCTGGTAATCGACGAAGGCGATCTTGCCCTTCAGCGAACCTTCCGGCGCGGCCTGCAGCGCGGCCAGATCGGCGAAACGCACCACCTCGGCCTCGACCGTGCCGCCCGGGCTGCCGCCGAGGGCGGTGATGGCCAGCGGCTGGGCATGCTTGCCGATCACCGCGGCATGCTCGCTGCGGCGCTCCCACTTGGGGAAGGTGACCGGCTCGGTCCAGACCTTGTCGAAGCCGAGCGATCTGAACTTGGCGACCGCCCAGGCCACCGCGCGCGCGTCGGCCTCGCTGCCGGCGATGCGCGGGCCGATTTCGGTGGTCAGCGACTCGACCACCTTCCAGCCGGTGTCGTCCTTGAGGGCCTGTTCACGCAGCTCGGCGGCGGTGGCCAGCGACTTCGGCGGCAGCGTGGTGATACCCGTCGCCGCGAACGCGGGCGCGGCCAGCAGGGCGAGGGAAGATGCGATGGCAAGGACGCGGCGACGCATGGACGAACTCCGGAAACGGGGCGGAAGCGTCCGAGCTTACCAGCCTGTCCGGCGCGCACATGGGCGGTAGGTCATGCTCCGGCGAATGCTGTTTTCCAAAAGCGAAAACCCCGCCGGAGCGGGGCTTTCGATGGGGAGTGCCGGCCGCTGGCCGGCTCCGCGCGATGCAGGATATCCGTGGAGCCGGCCAGCGGCCGGCACTACCGGTGTCGCTGCCTCAGTGCTTCAGGTTGTCGCGGATTTCGCGCAGCAGCAGCACTTCTTCGCTCGGCGCCGCCGGGGCGGCCGGCTCGGCCTGCTTCTTGCGAGCGAGGCGGTTGATGAACTTCACGACCATGAAGATCGCGAAGGCCACGATCACGAACTGCACCACGGTGTTGAGGAAGTCGCCGTAGCCGACCACCACCGCCGGAATCTCCTTGCCATCTGCGGCGATCCGGGCCGGGGCCAGGGTCCAGGCCAGCTCTGAGAAGTCCACGCGGCCGATCATCCAGCCCAGCGGCGGCATGATGATCTTGTCCACCAGCGCGGTGACGATCTTGCCGAACGCCGCACCGATGACCACACCGACCGCCAGGTCGATGACGTTGCCACGCATGGCAAATTCTTTGAACTCAGTCAGTACACCCATCGGGCTCTCCTGTCGTAGTGGGGAATCAAATGACGCCGCAGCGTAACGCAGCCATTGTCATCCGGCGATGACGCCGTGGCGCTCGGCCACGTTTTCCAGGCGCGCGCTGAAACGGTCGCCCGGCTTCAACGCGGCCACGCCCGATGGCGTGCCCATGAACACCAGATCGCCCGCGCGCAGCGCCCACAGCTTGGACAGTTCGTGCAGGATTTCCGGCACGTTCCAGATCATCTGGTCCAGCAGCGACTGTTGGCGCACTTCGCCATTGATCTCCAGCGACAGGTTCAGCGCGGCCAGATCGCCGACTTCGCCGGCCGGCACCAGCTCGCTGACCGGGGCGGACTGATCGAAGCCCTTGGCCGGATCCCATGGATGGCCCTTGGCCTTGGCCTGCGCCTGCAGGTCGCGGCGGGTCAGGTCCAGGCCGACGCCATAACCGAACACCAGCGCCTCGGCCTGGTCGACCGGCAGCTCGCCGGCGGGCGCGTCCTTGCCGATCGCCACCACCAGCTCCACCTCGTGGTGCAGGTCCTGGGTGGCGAGCGGGTAGGGGATCACATCGTCATGGCCGACCACGATCGCATCGGCCGGCTTGCTGAAGAACATCGGGCGGCCGCGATCATCGGCAGACGGCACCGCTGCACCCATTTCGCGCGCGTGATCGGCGAAGTTGCGGCCGACACAGTAGATGCGACGCACCGGAAACGTACCGCCACCGGCGACCGGAATGCGGGGCTGCTCGGGCGGGGGGATTACATCGGTCATGCGTGCGTCCTGTGGAGAGGTTTCGCCGCAGTCTAGAGCGTTTTTCCGGTCCCACAAACAGAAACGGCCGCGCAGGGCGCGGCCGTCATCAGGAGGGAAGCGCGTCGATCAACGCGACATCGGCAAGGCCTGCTTGCGGACCACGCGGTATTCACCGTCCACGACCTGCGACGGAGCGGTGCGCGCACTCTTGCGCTGGGCGAGCAGCTTCCATGCCAGGCCGGCGATGATCATCGCCGCGCCCACGAACACACCGACGAACACCAGCGCGGCCAGGATCGCCAGGCCCAACAGACCGACCGCGACGCGCACCAGCGGATGGCGCGGCTTGCGCGGCGCGAACAGGGTGCGGAATTGGTTGAACTGGAAGAAGCGGCTGTACATGGCACTCTTTTTGGCTGAGGTCAGCAGTGGATGAGTATCCGTGCTGGCTTTTGTCATTGAGTGAAAAAGTCGTTAAACGTACCGCGCGTTCATTGCAAATCAATGACTTGTATTCATCCGGGAGCCAGTGACATGAGTGCGTGAGACACTGTCCCTCCACTGCCCGTTACCTGGATGCCATGTCCGTTCCCGAGACCACCACCACCGCCCTCATCGCCCTGGACGCCTTGGCGGACGGGGGATTTGCCGAAACCGACGTGCGTATCGACGGCTACAGCGAATCGGTGGTGCTGTACCGCGAGGGTGACCAGGTGCGCGCGTGGCTGAACATCTGCCCGCACGCGGGCCGTCGATTGGACTGGGCGCCGGGGCAGTTCCTGAAAAGCAGGGAAGGGCACCTCGTCTGCGCGGCGCATGGCGCCTCGTTCTCGCTGGACAACGGCGACTGCGTGGCCGGCCCGTGCCGCGGCGATCGCCTGCGCACGGTCCCCGTGCAGGTGCGCGACGGCCAGGTCTGGTTGGCGTGACAACGACCGGCAGGTCGCCAACCCACCGGTAGGTAGCGAGCGTTGGTCGCTACGCCCCCGGTGTCGGTCGCACCCGACCGGTAGTGCCGGCCGCTGGCCGGCTGCTCTTGACGGCCAACCGTACGTGGAGCCGGCCAGCGG
>NZ_JBDJLB010000019.1:0-72683 GCF_039673155.1 Stenotrophomonas sp. TWI1149 | reverse complement strand
CGGGTTTTGGGGGGTGGGGGTTGGGGGGCTTTATTGCTTCAAACCCTTTTATGCTTTCACCCTTGGGGGGGGGGGTTGGGGGGGGGGGGGGGGGGGGGGGGGGGTGCGCGGGACCCGCCGTGAACCCATCCATGGGGGCTCATATGCCGCCATCCATGGCGGCATATGGTCCCGCACACCCACCCACACCCCGCCCCCGACAGTGGGCTGGTGGCCAAGGTCAAAGCGACGGGCGGCTCGGCAGCTCGGCGCCATTGCTGTCGCGCCGAGCGTATTGATCTGGTGGAAGCAACGCGGGTCGAAGCGTGGGCATGACAGAGCGCAGCCACGACAGAGCGTAGCCAAGCAGGTCGAGCGAACTGGCGCGGAGTCTGTGAGGCAGAGCAAAGCAACGCTGAGCCCATCAAGCTGGGCGGATCAAAGGCGAGCAGATCAAGAGCCGAGCAGATCAAGAGCCTAAGCCGGGGTGCCGCTTTTCCATTGCGCACCAGCCCATTGTCAAAGGGTGGGCACGGGTGGGTTGGCGGGACCATATGCCGCCATGGATGGCGGCATATGAGCTTACATGGACGTACTTGCAGCGGGTCCCGACAACCCACCCGTGCCCGCCCAAGCCAGGGCGAGTCCAGCACTAAAGGCAGTTGCTCTGAGCGCTGTTGCTCCAAGAGCTGTTGCTCCAAGAGCTGTTGCTCTAAGGGCCGCTGCTCTAAGAGCCGTTGCTCCAATAACGGAGATCAAAAAAAGACGGCGCCCGAAGGCGCCGTCTTACTTCCACTCAGCGGCTTGGAGAGAGTAAGCCGCAGATCAGAAAGGGTTGATCAGGCGAACCCGATCAGAAACGCTGCTGGTACTTCATGTACATGTAACGGCCGATATCGAACCCACCGTAGTACGTGAAGCTGCTGTTCGGCTGGCTGTACATGATCGGACCCTGATGGTCGAACACATTGTTCACGCCCATCGACACCGTGCCATTCCACGGCAGCACATAACGCACCTGGACATCGTGGAACGTGTTCGAACCCACCTTGTTGATGCCCTGCTGGCCCGTATAGGCCGAGCTGAAGCCCGGATTGCTGCACTCCGTCGTGTAAGCGCAGTTCTCCTTCATGCTGGAGTAGTAACGCGCCGTCCAGCCCAGGCCGAAGTTGCCGTACTGATAATCCAGATTGAGGTTCGAACGCACGCGGAAGTTGCCTTCCCAGCCCGTGTACTGACGCACCGGGGTGGTGTCGACGTTGTCGTTCTTGCGCTCCAGGTAATCCACGTACGTGGTGTTCCAGGAGACCGCGAACTTGCCGATCGCCAGCTCCGGCAGACGGTAGCGGACCGACAGGTCATAGCCGGCCGTTTCCTGGTAGCCCGCGTTCAACAGCGTGCGGTCCAGACCGTTGACCTGGCCGAGGGTGCGGCCCGACTTGGCACGGGTGAAGCGGTCGCACGCAGCGTCCACACCCAGCACGTAGCACTGGTTGAGCATGTCCGTGGCCGACTCACCGACGATCACGTCGTTGATGCGGATCTTCCACCAGTCCAGGCTCAGGTCCAGGCCCGAGACGAACTCCGGGCTGTACACCACGCCCACGGTCCAGGTCTTGGCGGTTTCCGGCTTCAGCGCGGCGTTGGAGCCCGAGCTGAAGTCCGTGCCACCCTGCTGGCCCGGTACCGTCGCGGCGGTGCCGTCAGCGGCGAGCTGGCGGAAGTTGGCCGGGACACCGTTGGCCAGGCAGCGCGCCAGGACCTGCGGGTTGTTGGCGGCCGCGCCGAAGGTGGTGTCGCACGGATCGGTGTACGAGTCACGCGTGCTGGTGGTGCCGCCGTACAGATCTTCCACGGTCGGTGCACGGAAGCCGGTGCCGTAGGTGGCGCGCACCAGCAGGCTGTCGATCGGCTTCCACTTCAGGCCGAACTTGGTGTTCGTGGTCGAGCCGAAGTTGTTGTAGTCCGAGTAGCGACCGGCCATGTCCAGCGACAGTTCGCGGGCGAAGGCCATGTCGGCCAGCAGCGGGACCTGCAGTTCCAGGTAGACCTCGTTGAGCGAGTAGTCGCCCTGGGTCGGCTGGCCGGTGGTGCCGGCGATCTGGCCCTGCTGGACCATCAGGTCCGGCGAGTAGCTGGCTTCTTCGCTGCGGTGCTCGACACCCAGTGCACCCAGGATGTCACCGGCCGGCAGGCTGAACAGCGAGCCGGAGATGTTCGCGCTGGCCACCTTGGTGGTGCTCTGCATCTTGTCGGTGAAGCGGGTGAACAGGAAGTCCTGCACATCCTGGTTGCTCATCGAGCCCGGGCCGGTGTAACCCATCGGGGCCAGCGGGTTCCACGGGGTGCAGCCGGCGATCACGTTGCCGACGCTGCCGCAATGGGCAATGCCCTGGCCATCGATGAACGACGGGCCCACGGCCTGGTTCACGTTCGGCTGGTACATGCTGCCCGTGCCGATGCGCTCGCCTTCATTGCGGTTGTACATGTAGCTGACGTTCCAGTCCCAGTAACGCGAACCGGTGTCGAAGCTGCCTTCCAGGCCCAGGCTGGCGCGCTTGGTGGTCAGGTTGTTCTCGGTGCCGCGCGGCAGTTCTTCGGTGCGGTGCGCGAACGCCACGTCACGGCCGAACGGGTTGAACGCGCTGTCCTTGGACAGCAGCGCACGCGAACCGGTGCTCTGGTACGGGTAACCGGCCAGCTGCTTGCTCGACTCGCGCTCGCTGTACAGCGCATCGGCGACTAGGCGCAGGTCATCGGTGATCGAGAAGCCACCGTTGGCGAACACCGACTTGCGCTGCAGACCGGTGAGCAGGCTCATGTTGGTCTTGGTGTTGGCATCGTTGGCCTTGTCGGCCGGCGTGAAGTTGCCCAGCTGGGTCGGATCGCCGCCCGGACCCACGCTGAGGTTCCTGCCATCCACGGTCGCGTAGCCCCACGGGGTGACGCCGCTCAGGCCGTCGGCGGTGTGGCGCGGGCCGTTCGGGTACGCGGTGAACTCACGCTCGCCACCCAGGACCGGATCTTCGTCGGTGTACTCGCCACCCACGGTGACCCAGCCGCGGTCGAAGGTCTTGCCGAAGGTCGCGCTGTAGGCGGTCTTCTGGCCGTCGCCTTCGCTGTACTGGCCGACGTAGGCGCTGACTTCCGCGCCGTCGAAGTTCTTGCGGGTGATGATGTTGACCACGCCGGCGATGGCGTCCGAGCCGTACAGGGCCGAGGCACCGTCGGTCAGCACTTCCACGCGTTCCACGATCGAGGACGGGATCGAGGCCAGATCGGAGTAACCGCCGGCGCTGACGCCCATGCGGCGGCCATCGATCAGCACCAGGCTGCGTTCCGGGCCCAGGTTGCGCAGGCTCACGTACATCCCGCCGAAGTCGCGACCGGATTCCAGCGAGGAGGCACGGCTCATGCTCGGCGAACCGGCGGCGGTGACGTCCTGCAGGATGTCGGCGACGTTGACGTAGCCCTTCTTCTCGATCTCGGCGCGGTTCAGCGCGACGACCGGCTGGGCGGACTCGACGCTGGCCTGGCGGATGCGCGAGCCGGTGATCTCGATGCGATCGAGGTTGGTGGTGCCGTCATCGGCACTCTGTGCGAAGGCGGGGGCACTGCAGCTGGCGACAAGCGCGATGGCGATCGCGTTGCGCAGCGGATTGGTCTTCAAATACATCCGTGCGTTTCTCTTTCTCTGTAAAAACATTCGCCCGTTCGGGCGGCGTGGGGAACAACACACCACGACGTGGGGGGCGGGAGTCTAATGACTTTTCAAAATTTTTACTTTCATTTGAAAGCGTAAAAAGCGCTTTAAATGAACGATGGCTGACAAATCCACGCATTCAGACGAAACCTTTTTCACATCGTCGTGCAGCGCGAAGAAAACAGCACCACCGCGGTGGGCCGAGGCAGCAATAGCGGCGACGTGCGAGGCAACTTGAGTGCGTGCGGCGTGTCGAGGCAGCGCGCGTACAGCTGCGCGATCGACAGCTAAACGTGCAGTGAACACGCGCGCACAAAAAAAGAACCGCACTCTTGCAAGTGCGGTTCCAGACTTGGTATTCCGCGTGCGCGATCACGCGCACGCGCGTTGTTCAAACGTATCGCTCAGGTCTCGCGCAATGCCGTGGTGATCGGCAGCCGCGCCGCGCGCAGTGCCGGGAACAGGCCGCCGACCAGGCCGATCCCGAGTGCCCACTTCAGGCCCGTCCACAGCAGCTGCGGGGACACCTGGAACTGGAACACCACCTGGCTGAAGTTGTTGCCCAGCGTGGACACGGTGTAGTTGTTGAACACCAGCCACGCCACCAGCCCACCGAGCAGACCGCCGAGCAGGGCCAGCAGCATCGTCTCCAGCATCACCGCCGTCACCACCGGCACGCCGCGGAATCCGATCGCGCGCATGGTGGCGATCTCACGTGCGCGCGTGGCCACGGCCGCATACATCGTGTTGAGCGCACCGAACACCGCGCCGATCGCCATGATCGCGCCGATCACCGTGCCCAGGATGCTGATCAGCTTGCTCAGGCCACCGGATTGCTTGCGGTAGTAGTCGCGGGTGGTCTCGACATCCAGTTTCAGGCGCGGGTCGGCCTCCATGGCCGCCTTGAACTGCTGGAAGCCCGCCGCCCCTTCGGTGCGCACGTTGACCGACTGGTAGGCACTGCGGTTGTAGGTGGTCGACAGTGTCTGCGTGTCCGACCACAGCTCCGACTCGTGCACATCGTTGGAGGCGAACACGCCCACGACCGTCCATTCCTGCTTGCCCAGCTGCAGGGTCTTGCCGATCTCCAGGCCCTCGAACTGCGCCTGCGCGCCCTTGCCGACCACGATCTCGCGCAGGCCCGGTTTGAACCTGCGGCCGGCGATGATGCGCACGTTGTCGCGCACCGCCCACGCCTGCTCGCCGACGCCGCGGAACTGCACGTTGGTATCGCTGTGGTCGCTGCGCGAGAGCAGGCTGATCACCTGCGACAGCTCGGCGGAGATCAGCGGCTTGCCGTCGCTGCCGCGGGCCACGCCGGGCAGGGTCTCGATCAGCGGGACCTGGTCGCGCATGATCACAGAGTTGGTTTCCGCCTGCGAGCCACCGCGCAGCACGATCGCCACGTCATCGCTGCCGCTGCGCTCCAGGGTGGCCTTGAAGCCATCGCCCATCGCCAGCATGGCCACCAGCACCCCGACCACCCCGGCGATGCCGACCACGATCACCGAGGAGGCACCCCAGCGCTGCGGCAGGCTGGCGATGCCGATGCGCGCGGCCGCCAGCGACAGCCGGCCAGTGCGGGTCAGCACCAGCCAGGCGGCCAACAGCACGGCGATCGCCAGCACCATCCACCACGGCAGCACGATCCACACCACCAGGGCGACCAGCAGCGCCACCACGGTCAGTACGTTCCACATCCATTGTTTGTTCATGGTGGTCTCCTCAGCGCCCGGCCAGTGCATCGACGATCTTCAACCGCTGCGCGCGCAATGCCGGCAGCAGGCCCACCACGATCCCGATCACCGCCATCAGGCCCAGTGCCATCACCCACGTCTGCGCCGGCACGCCGGGCAGGCTGATCATGCCCTGGCTGCTGGCGCTGATCACCGGCATCACGATCGAGGCCAGGCCCATGCCGATCAGCCCACCGAGCACGATCAGCAGCACCGACTCGACCATCACCAGCACCAGCACCGTGCCGTCCTTGAAGCCCAGCGTCTTGAGGATCGCCAGCTCCGGGATGCGCTCGCGCACTGCCTGGGCCATGGTGTTGCCGGTCAGCAGCACCAGGGTGAAAAACACCGCCGCCATGATGCCGGTGACGATCAGGCCGATATCGGCGAACTGCTTGGCGAAGGCCTGCGAGAACGACGCTTCGGTCTGCGACTTGGTTTCGTGGTCGGAGTTCAGCGACAGCGCGTCGATCGCCTGGGCAACGCGTGAGGCATGCGCCGGGTTGTCCAGCTGCACGGTGTAGAAGCTGACCTGGTTCTTGATGTAATCGTTGGACTCGTCGAAGTAGCTCCAGTGCAGCAGCAGCTGATTCTCCGCGCCAGCGTTGTTGCGGTCCTTGGCGCGGTAGATGCCACTCAGCTCCAGCGGCCAGTCGTTGCTGCCCTTGCGCGGGAAGATCGTGGCCTGCATCGGAATGGTGTCGCCGACCTTCCAGCCGAAGCGCTTGGCCAGCGCTTCACCGACCAGCGCGCCGGTGCGGGTGTTCTTGAACGCCTCGGCCTGCTCGGGCGGCAGCTCGAACTCGGGGTAGAGGTCCATGTAGTTGTCCGAGACCGAGAAGCTCGGGAAGAAGTTCTTCTGGTCCTGGTAGATGCCGCCGAACCACATCGCGTAATTGACCTTGCGCACGCCCGGAGTGGCTTCGATGTCGCGCAGCAGCCGTAGCGGCAGGCTCTGGGTGATCGAGAGCTTGGAGGACACCACCAGCCGCTTGGCGCCTTCGATGGTGTCACCACCGGAGTTGAAGGCCACCCGGACCGAATCGAGCATGCCGAACAGCAGGAAGGCCGCCACCACCGACAGCAAGGTCAGCAGGGTGCGGGTCTTGCTGCGGAACAGCTGTGCCCAGACCAGCGAGAAGTATTTCATCGCCGCATCCTCCGTCAGTGGGCCGCTGGCACGTCGGCCAGTTCGCCCTTGTCCAGGTGCACCGTGTGCGTGGCGTACTCGGCGGCCTTGGGATCATGGGTGACCATGATGATGGTCTTGCCGTGTTCGCGGTTGAGCTGCTGCAGCAGCCCCAGGATCTCCTCGGCGGACTGGCGGTCCAGGTCGCCGGTGGGCTCATCGCAGATCAGGAAGGTGGGGTCGGAGACGATCGCGCGGGCGATCGCCACGCGCTGCTGCTGGCCGCCGGAGAGCTCGTTCGGCCGGTGGCTGCGGCGGTCGGCCAGGCCGACCAGGGTCAGCGCGATCTCGGCGTTGCGCTTGCGCTGCGCCGCGCCCAGGTGGGTCAGCAGCAGCGGCAGCTCCACGTTCTTCTGGGCGGTCAGCATCGGCATCAGGTTGTAGAACTGGAACACGAAGCCGACGTGGTGGCTGCGCCAGGTCGAGAGCTGGCCACCGCTCATGCGGTCGATGCGCTCGCCCTCGATCTCGATCTCGCCCGCGGTGGGCGTATCCAACCCGCCGATCAGGTTGAGCAGGGTGGTCTTGCCCGAACCGGACGGGCCCATCAACGCGACGAAATCGCCCGACTGGATGTCCAGATCAATGCCGTGCAGCACCTGCACTTTCTCGGGGCCGCGCTGGTAGGTCTTGGTGATGTTGCGGAGCGAAACCAGGGTGGACATGGGTGGTTCTCCGTGGATCAGTGAGAAAAGGCATGCGGCGCGCCCGGGCGAAGGCCGCCGGGTTCCGCGGTGACGGCCAGCCGCCACCGTGCGCGCCGTGACGGCACGAGGGAGTCGCACTTGCTGCGAGCGTGGGGGCGGCTCGCGTACTGCTACCTTCGGCCCGTCAGGGGGTTTCGGTGACCTTGCTGCCGTCGTGCAGCTCGGCCGGTGGTGAGGTCACCACGACCTCGCCGGCACTCAGGCCCTGCGTGACCTGGCGGTCGTTGTTGAGCGTGGTGCCCACGGTGAGCGCGCGCTGTTCCACCCGCGCATCGTCCTTGACCACGAAGGCGACCGTCTTCTGGTCGCGCTCCACGATCGCCGCCGCCGGTACGCGCACGCCCTGCGGCTTGGCGGCTTCGGTGGGCTGGGCGCTTTCCAGGAAGCTGACCCGCACGCCCATTTCCGGGACGATGCGCGGGTCCTTGGTCTTCAGCGCCACGCGCACCTTCACGGTGGCCTTGCCGCGGTCGGCGGTCGGGATGATCGCGATCACTTCGGCCGGGATTTTCCAGTCCGGGTAGGCATTGAGGGTGGCTTCGACCGGCATCTTCGGCTGCACGCGGCCGATGAAGGATTCGCCGACCTCGACTTCGATCTCCAGCGAGTCCATGTCCACGATGGTGCCGATGCCCGTGCGGGTGAAGCCGCCGCCGGCCGACAGCGGCGAGACGATCTCGCCCGGCTGCGCGGCCTTGGCGGTGACCACGCCGGAGAACGGCGCGCGCACGATGTTGTTGTCCACGCCGAGGTCGGCGATCGCCAGCGAATCGCTGGCCACGGTGGTGTTGCGCTGGGCAGTCTTGAGCTGGGCGCGCAGGTTGTCGCGCTGGGCGATGGCCAGGTCGTACTGCGAGCGCGAGACCAGCTGCTGGCCGACCAGTGCCTGCAGGCGGCCGGCCTCGGCATCGGCCTGGGCGACCTGCGCCTGCAGTCCGGCCAGCTGGCTGCGCGCGGCCTCCAGCTGCGAGGCCGAGAGGCTGCGCTGTGCGTTGGCATCGATCGGGTCGAGCGTGGCCATGATCTGGCCCTCTTCCACACGCATGCCTTCCTCGATCATCACCTCGCGGACCTTGCCGGTGATCTTGGCCGAGACGGTGGCCATGCGCCGGGCGACCACATAGCCGCTGGCATCGAGCACCGAGCTGCTGGCGCCGCCCTGCTGGATCGCCACCACCGGGGCAGTGGTCACCGCGATCGGGCGCTCGCGGCCGAACACGAACCAGGCCAGCCCGGCCAGCACGATGAGAAGGACGATCGCCAGCACGATCCAGCGGCCACGTCGCGAGGGCGACGGTGGCGGCGAACCGGCCTTGCGGTCGATGCGGAGTTCCTTGAGCAGTTCAGCGGATGCGTTCATCGTGAGTCTGGACGGGGAATCGGGCCGAGTGTGACCGCAACGGCGGCCGGGGGGCAAACCGGCACGGTGGCCGGGTGGTGCACAGCATGCCCGGCGGCCTGCGGCGGCGGCAGTGACAGCTGTCACCTGCATGGGCTGACGCCCGCCACTGGGGCCGGCAGCGCGGATGACGGACGCTGTGGGTGTCCTCCCGGGAGTCCGTCATGATCGAGCCCTCTGTGTTGTGCCTGGCCAGTCTGCACGATGCCCAGGTCCACTCCGGCAGCGTCGCCTGCGGCGCATCGGCTGAAGTGGCATGATCGCGCCTGATCGCCCTGCTTTGGAATCGTCCGTGTCCTCCAGTCGGCTCGCCTCCCTGTTGCGCCCCGCGCCGGATTCGGCCGTGGCCGAGAACCTGCGGCGCGGCAGATCGCCGTGGGTCGATGCGATCCACCTGCTGTGGACACTGTGGGTGTTCCTGACGCCGTTGTTCGGCGGTGGATACACCTGGCGCTGGGCGGCGCTGACCCTGCTGACCTACCCGGTGTTCCTGGTGCTGTACGCCGGTGTGCTGCTCGCACCGCGTTGCCACGCACCGCGCTACGCCCTGTCGATGGTGGTACTGGGGCTGGTTCCGCTGGCGTGGTACCCCTCGGCGGTGAGCTACTTCATTTTCGGCTGCGTCACCCTGCGTGTCTCGCGCCGCAGCGGCTATGGGCGTTATCTGCTGCAGCTGGTGGGATTGAACGCGCTGTTCGTGGTGGTGGGTTTGTTGGCCCACTACCCGTGGCAGGCGCTGATCTGGATCCCGAGCATGGCGATGATCATCAGCCTGGTGGTCAACTTCGAGACCGCCAGCCATGAGCAGGATGCGGCGCTGCAGCTGTCGCAGGACGAAGTGCGTCGGCTCGCCGCGACCGCCGAGCGCGAGCGCATCGGCCGCGATCTGCACGATCTGCTGGGGCATACGCTGTCCTTGATCACCTTGAAGCTGGAGCTCTCGCGCAAGCTGGCCGACCGCGATCCGGTGGGCTCGCGCCGCGAGGTGGACGAGGCCGAGACCATCGCGCGCCAGGCGCTGGCCGAAGTGCGCAGTGCAGTCACCGGTATCCGCGCCAGCGATCTGGCGGCCGAACTCGCCTCGGCCCGGTTGCTGCTGGAGTACCAGTATGTGCATCTGCACTACGCGCCGCCGCCGCCGATGCCGGTCGATATCGAACGGGCGTTGTCACTGGTCCTGCGCGAGGCGGTGACCAATATCGCCCGCCACGCACAGGCGCGGCAGGCGTGGATCACCTTCGAGCAGGACGGGCGCAGTCTGTTGATGCAGATCCGCGACGATGGGCGCGGTGGTGTCCACGTCGACGGCAACGGGCTGACCGGCATGCGCGAACGCGTTGCGGCACTACGCGGCACTCTGGTGATGCAGTCGGCGAAGGGCGAGGGCACCTGCGTGACGGTGCGGGTCACGCTGCCGGCGGCAACCACGCCGGTCGTGGCACCGGTCACACCCGATGCCCTCCCGGACGGAGCCACGCCATGATCCGCATCGTGCTCGCCGAAGACCAGGCGATGGTGCGCGGCGCATTGTCAGCGCTGCTCGGGCTGGAGCCGGACATCGAGGTGCTGGGCAGCGCTGCCGATGGCGAAGCCGCGTGGCGGATGCTGCAGCAGCTGCAGCCGGACATCCTGGTCACCGACATCGAAATGCCCGGCCTGTCCGGGCTGGAACTGGCGCAGCGGATCGCCCGTCAGGGGCTCCCGATCAAGGTGGTGATCGTCACCACCTTCGCGCGCTCCGGCTTCCTGCGCCGCGCGCTGGATGCCGGGGTCTGCGGCTATCTGCTCAAGGATGCCCCGGCCGAACGCCTGGCCGATGCGCTGCGCCAGGTGCAGCACGGCGGCCGCGCGATCGACCCGCAGCTGGCGCTGGATGCCTGGTCGCAGGCCGATCCGCTCAACGACCGCGAGCGCCAGGTGCTGCGCCTGTCCGGCGACGGACGCTCGGCCAGCGAGATCGCCACCCAGCTCGGGCTGTCGCACGGGACGGTGCGCAACTACCTGTCCGAATGCATCGGCAAGCTGGGCGTCGCCAACCGCATCGAAGCGTATCGGCTGGCGCGGCAGAAAGGCTGGTTGTAACGCGGTAGGCGCCCACCGTTGGTGGGCGCGATGCATGGGATCGATACCGGCCGCCCCCACCGACCAACGGTCGGTGGCTACCAGGATGACAGGCAACCTGATTTATCCGGCATCGTCGTTGCGCTCTTTCTCCGGGCCCTTCGCCATCGCCTGGAATACGCCATCGCGGCGCACCCACAGGTGGAACAGCGCAGCCGACAGATGCATCACCACCGTGGCGAACAACACATAGGCCAGCAGGCTGTGCGCGCTGCGCAGGGCCGCGTACAGCGCCGGGTTGTGCGGCAGGATCGCCGGCAGGTGCACGCCGCCGCCCATCACGATCGGATAGCCGCCGGCGGAGAGCATGCCCCAGCCGACCAGCGGCATCGCCAGCATCAATCCGTACAGCACCCAGTGCGAGGCATGCGCGGCCGCGGCCTGCCAGGCGGGCAGGTCGGCCGGCAGCGGCGGTGGACGGTGGCGCAGGCGGTTGTACAGCCGCACCAGCACCAGCAGCAGGATCGCGATGCCCAATGGCCGATGCAGGTCGATCAGCATCGGCCGCCAGTGCAGCGAAGCGACCATGGTCACGCCGACGAACAGCATGGTCAGGATCATCGCCGCCATCAGCCAGTGCAGGACGCGGGCGAGAAGATTGAAATGGCCGGCATCACGGTTCATCGCGCACCTTCCTTGCCCGTGGCAGCGGGCGCGTTGCCGCGGGCGATTTCGCGCTCGCGACGATTGAACGATTGTGAATACACCGCCGAGCGCGCGGCCAGGATCGGATCATCGGTGCCGGCCACGCCGCTGGGCAGGATCAGCGGATCGTAGTTGAGGTCGCGGCAGGCGCCGGTGGCCTGCGGCTGCATGCTGCTCAGGGTCAGCGTGCCGGCCTTCACCTGGCGGCGGTCCTCCGGCCACACCTGCGAAGGATCATTGACCGGGTCGCCATCGTTGGCGACGGTCACCCACATGTCCCAGCGCACCGGACCCTGCGCCAGCCGCTGCGCGAACTCCTCGCTGAGGAAATCATCGTCGGACTGCGCGCGCTGTTCCGGCGTCATGTCCTCGAACGGTGCCTGTGGACGCATGCTCCAGCGCACGAAGCGGTGGCTGCCATCGGCGGCGGTGAAGCGGAAACTGTTGACGCCGTTGTAGGCGGTGTTGGCCCAGCTGTTCGACCACGGGGCGGTCTTGGCCCACTGCTGGAAGGCACGCGCAGAAGGGTATTTCTCCAGCACGGCCGCCATCTTCGCCGGATCCGGTTTACCGGTGGCCGGGTCCGGGATGCCCGCACGGGTCTGCTCGAGGAAGGCTTCCGCGGTGGGTACCGCGAAGAACGGGAAGCTGTTCATCGCCATCCGCCATTCCTGGCCGTCATCGCTGACCAGCTGCAGCGCCATGCTGCGCACGCGGGCCTTGTTGTCGGCACCATGCGGATCGCCGCCACCGATCGAGAGCCGGCCCAATACCGGTACCTGGCGCTGGCGGAACACGCGTGCCGAACTCAGCGCCGCGCCTTCAGGTGTGCCCTGGAACACACCACTGACGCAGACGCCCTTGGTGTGCGCGCGACGGAAGCCCGGCTGTGGTGGGCCGGTCGCTTCGATGGCATCGGTGAAGGTCTGTGCGGTGACGCGGTCGCGACCGATCCAGCCGGCCAGCCAGGCGAAGGCCAGCACCAGACCCCCCGCGATCAGGGCGATCAGTGCGATCCACAGCAGCGGTGATTGAGGGCGTGGAGTGCCCGGTTCGCGACCAGCGCGGGTATAGCCGAAGAGCGACATGTCCGGATTCCTGCCTTCACGAAGCGTGTGGGTGGGCGACAGGGGCATGGTGTCAGAACCCGGCGCAGGCCGATATTCACATTTTCGACAACTCTTCAGAAACGACGATCCCCGCCGGGGCGGGGATCGTGGGGGTCACAGGTGAGGCGCGGCGCTTCAGGCGTACCGCGTCTTCAGCATCGCCCACGCCGAACGCAGCGCCAGCGCTTCGCCACCGGCCGGACGGCCCGGGCGTTCGCCGTCGTTCCAGGCGTACACATCCAGATGCGCCCAGGTCTGGCCTTCGGCGATGAAACGCTCCAGGTACAGCGCGGCGGTGACCGAGCCGGCCATGCGCGAACCGGCGTTGGCCAGGTCGGCGATGTTGCTGTGCAGGTAGCGCAGGTACGGACGCCACAGCGGCATGCGCCAGACCGGATCGCGCACCGATTCACCGGCCTGCAGCCACTGCTGGGCCAGGGTGTCGTCGTTGCTGAACAGCGCCGGCAGGTCCGGGCCGAGCGCGATGCGGGCCGCGCCGGTCAGGGTGGCGAAATCGAGCACGATCTCCGGCTGCTGCTCGCTGGCATAGGTCAGCGCATCGGCGAGGATCACCCGGCCTTCGGCGTCGGTGTTGTCGATCTCGATGCTCAGGCCCTTGCGGGTGGCGATCACTTCGCCCGGACGGAAGGCATCCGGACCGATCGCGTTTTCCACCGCCGGGATCAGCAGGGTCAGCTGCACCGGCAGCTGCTGGGCCATGATCAGCCCGGCCAGGCCCAGCGCGTGCGCCGCGCCGCCCATGTCCTTCTTCATGTTGCGCATGCCATCGCCCGGCTTGATGTCCAGCCCGCCGGTGTCGAAGCACACGCCCTTGCCGACCAGCGCCACGTGCGGCTGGCCCGCGTTGCCCCAGCGCAGCACGATCAGCCGCGGCGCGCGATGCGAAGCGCGGCCCACGGCGTGGATGGACGGGAAGTTCTGCTCCAGCAGCGCATCGCCGGTGATCACCTCGATCTGCGCGCCGTGAGCCGTGGCCAGTTCACGCGCGGCATCTTCGAGCTGCTGCGGACCCATGTCCTCGGTGGGGGTGTTGACCCAGTCGCGCACGCGCAGGCTGGCCGCGACCACGTCGCGCACTTCGGCCGAAGGGGTGGCGGCCAGCTGGGCCGGCGCGCGGTTGGGCTTCCGGTAGCGCGCGAAGCGGTAGCTGCCCAGGCCCCAGCCGATCTGCAGCAGGGTCTCGATCTCCGGTGCCAGTGCATCCGCCAGCGTCCAGACAGTGCCTTCCGGCAGCGCGAACGGCGCATGCGCGTAGCTGTAGACATCGCCCGGGTCGCCGACACCGACGATCGCGCCGGCCAGGCCGTGCTCGCCCGGCAGCAGCACCACGCTGCCACCGCTGCCGTTGAAGCGCTGCGCGTCCAGCCACGCGCCGAGTGCGTCGGACTGCTGCGCACGCCAACCGGCGTACTGCTCGCGGGTCATCACATGCAGCGGCAGCGCATGCGAGGTATCGGACGTGAAACCGTTGATCTGGGACATGGGACTCGAGTGCTCCTTGGGCGGCGGCTTACGCGTGCTGGGCGGATGCGTTCGCATCCAGCCAGTCGGCCAGCCCGGTCAGGGTGTCGAACTGCAGATCGGGCTGCAGTGAAGGATGGGTCCAGGGGTGTTCTTCGCGGTTGATCCAGCAGCCGCGCAGGCCGGCCTGCATCGCACCGACCACGTCCATCTCGGCGTGGTCGCCGACGTGCAGCACGTGGGCCGGGGCCACCGCGAGGCGCTCGCAGGCCGCGTGGAAGATGCTCGCCGCAGGCTTGGCGGCGCCGTGCTCGCGCGAGCCGAGCTGGAAGGTGAAGTGGTGGGACACGCCGATCCGCTGCAGGTCGGCATTGCCGTTGCTGAGCGCGGCGACCGGCACGCGCGCGGCGATCCGGGCCAGCGCGTCCATCGCATCCGGATAGAACTCGACCTGGTTGCGCGCGGCGTAGAACGCCTCGTAGGCCGGTTCGAGCAGGGCCGGATCGGCGCCGCTTTTCTCCAGCGCCTCGCTCAGCGTCAACCGGCGCAGCGCGCTCAGGTCGTAGTGCAGGTGCGGGTTGTCATGGAAGGAGCGCTCGCGCAGTTCGCGCATCGCGGCCACCGGGTACATCGCGGCGGTCGCGGGGCTGTGCTGGAGCATCCACTCGTACAACACCTGGTCGATGCGGGCGCCGATGGGGGCGAACGGCCACAAGGTGTCGTCGAGGTCGAGGGTGATGGCTTGGACGGGGAAATTCACCCCGCCATTCTACGCCTGCGCGCGCGGGCTTTCATGGCGCGCGCAGGGCCGAGGTGAGGTGCTTCAGCGCAGGTCGTAGGAGCAGGCGATGGAGGCTTGGCCCTCGTCCTGCCGCACGCTCAGGTCGTGGCGGCCTACTTCCAAGGTGTAGTCGCCGGCTTCGTTGCGCGGAATCTTCGCCAGCGCTGCGATCTGTTCGATACCGGCTGTGCTGAAGTAGGCGGTATAGCTGTCGATGCTGTCCTCGCCGTTGGCACCGTCGTACAGGTGCAGGCGGTTCACCGGCTGGCCCAGGACGAGCAGCGGCGTGGTCAGCGCATACTCGCCATCGGACAGCTCGCCGTACGCCTGCAGCTCGGTCGGCTTGAGCACCTTCGCCAGCGCGGCGAACTGCGCAGGCGTCAGGTGACGCTTGCAGGTGACCGCCTCGACCAGCTGGCGGCTGGCCACCTCGGCGCTGGGCGGAGGTGCGGCCAACGTCGGGGCAGCGAGGGTGACAAGGCCGGCGAGGGCCAGGCAACGGGTAGCGAGGGAAGACATCAGGGCCGGGATCCATCCGAAAAAGTGCCGGTATTCTGGCAGCACCGGGGATCGCGCGGCCAGCCGTATCCTTGGCCTTGACTGCTTATTCCAGCAGCTTGGCCCAGCCCTGGGTGCCATCCAGCCGCGCCAGCACCAGCTTGATGCAGACCAGCAGCGGCACCGCCAGCAGCAGGCCGACCATGCCCCACAGCCAGCCGAACACCATCAGGGCCAGGATCAGGATCAGCGGCGAGATCGCCATCTGCCGGCCCAGCACGATCGGAGTCACCACCTGGCCCTCGATGGTGTGCAGCGCGAGGTAGCAGGCCGCGGGCAACAATGCCTTGAAGGGATCGCTGAACTCCACGAAACCCATCAGCAGCATCAGCGCCACGCCGATCAGCGGACCGACGTAGGGCGCGAAGTTCAGCAGAGCCGCCACGGTGCCCCATAGCAGCGCCTCCTGCAGCGAAATGCCGAGCAGCAGCAGGATGCCGGAGAACACCAGGCCGACCAGCGTGTTGATCACGGTGATGGTCAGTACGTACCGGGAAACCTCGCGCTCGATCGAGCGCAGGATGTCCGTGGTGAAGCGTTGCTGCTGGCGGTTGGGAAACAGCGCGATCGCATGCTTCTGCAGGTTCTGCCCGTAGATCATGAAGAACAGGGTCAGCAGCACCACCGCCAGCACCGAGGCGGCCAGGCGTGGCGCGCGGGTCAGCACCTTGTAGGGATCATCGAGCTGGGTGCGCACGATCTGCACGCGGCGGCTGCCTTCGCCACCGGCGACGCGCGCGAAGTTCTCGGCGGCCTGGTTGGCCTGCTGCACCGGCTTGGTCAGGTTCTGCACCTGGCGGGCAACCTTGCGCAGCTGCTGCGGTGCTTCCTGGGCCCACTCCATCGCCGGGCCAACCAGCTGCACGCCGAGCGCGGCGGCACCACTCAGGCCGACGCCGAGCACCAGCACCGCACCGAGGAACCGGGGAATCCAGATCTTCTGCAGCATCCGCAGGATCGGGTTGCCGACCAGCGCGAAGAACATCGCCAGCAGGATCGGCAGCACCACGTCCTGTGCCGCCCACAAGGTGAAGGCGACGGCCAGGGTGGCCAGGATCACCAGCGACATCGGGGCGCGTGGGCGCGGCGCGGGCGGTGCGACGACGGCTTCGGCAGAAGGGGGAACCGGGACGCTCATTCGGATCGCACACTGGAAAGGAGCGCCATTATTGGGCAAGCCGGGTGCGCATGGCGTGTGGGGTGCGTGCAGACGAAGAAAGGCCCCGCGACGGGTGCCGCAGGGCCTTCGGATGTTGCGGCCGACCGCGCTGCGATCAGCGTTCGGACAGGTCCGTGGCGGCTTCGGCCGGTTGCGGCTGATGCGGCGAGGCCGGATCCGCGCGGCGTTCCGGGCTGAGCCGGGGCGTTGCCGGGGCCGCAGGCGTCGGAGCCGCCTGACGCGGCGGCTCATCGGTTGCCTCATCCACCTTGTCAGCCGCCTGCTCGGCGGTATCGGCCGCTTCGCTGGCCTGCATGGAGGCGAACGCGGCCTGGGTACTGGCCACCAGATTGGAGACCGAGCCGATCATCTGCAGCCACCGCGCGCCCTGCACCTTCGCGCCCAGGCCGGTGGGCTCCAGCTTGCCGGCCAGGAAACCGCCGGCCAGACCCACGGTGATGATGCGCAGCGGTGTCCATCCGGTACGCCAGACGGTGCTGAGGGTGGACCAGTTGCTGCGGGTTTTCTCCACCCGCACCGCCACCACCAGCTCGGCGCGCTGGACGCGTTGCCGCAAGGCTTCGAAGTTCATCGCTTCACCCCCGTGGTGTCGACGTCGGCATCGGGATCTTCATCGCTGGGCTCGTCATACAGCCCCAGCCGCGACAGCTGGCGGCGGGTGGCATGCATGCCGGTATGGCGGAAGAAGAACGAGACCCGCCACATCGCGTAGCCGGTGACCAGCAGGCTGACGATCGAGGTGATCAACAGCGAATGGAACCAGGACAGGCCCCAACGCTGCATCAGGGCGATCAGCGTACCGGCCAGCAACAACCAGGCCGACGCGCCGAACACGATCGCCACGCCCGCCCAGGCCAGTGCCCGGCCAAACGCGCTGCGCGCCAGTGCGAAGTCGGCAGAAGCCAACCGTCGCAGGGAGCGCAGGGTGTGTTTGGCCGAATCGACGGTCTCACGGCCGGCCTCACCGACCTGACGGATGCTCTCGTCCAGGCGCGGTGCTTTTTCACCGCTGTCCGGTGGCGGGATATCCGCGCCACCGGCAGCGTTCGACTGGGCTTGATCGCTCACGCCGCTGCTTACTTGTCGCCGCCGCTGCGGGCCAGCTTGGCGATGATCCAGCCGGCCGCGAAGGCCACGCCGAAGGACGCCAGCGGACGCTCACGGATCAGTTCGGCAGCGCTGTCGACCAGGTCCTTGCCCTTGTCCATCAGTGCATCGACCTGTTCCTTGGCAGCGGCACCACCGAACTCGGCAGCCGCCAGGCCGGACAGCGCGGTATCGGACAGCTCGGCCTTGACGTTGGCCTTGCCGATGCGCAGCTCGTCACCGGCAGCACCGGTGGCGCCCTTGATCGCACCGCCGGCGGCGGTGGCGGCCGACTTCAGGTGCGAGCCGGCTTCGCCCAGGTGTTCCTTCAGGTTCTCGGTATTGGTGGGGCTCATCGTGTATCTCCTGCTATGCGATGGGGAAGGTGACCGCGGACGATCCGACGGCAACGAACACAAGGTAATAGCACCGGCCGGGTGTAAGCGACGTTACGG
The DNA here is from genome assembly GCF_039673155.1 of Stenotrophomonas sp. TWI1149. Taxonomy (NCBI): domain Bacteria; kingdom Pseudomonadati; phylum Pseudomonadota; class Gammaproteobacteria; order Lysobacterales; family Lysobacteraceae; genus Stenotrophomonas; species Stenotrophomonas sp. TWI1149. The sequence goes on along the minus strand of NZ_JBDJLB010000019.1, from coordinate 54,553 downwards.
CAGCCGCTGCGTTCAGCGCATCACCAGCTGGCCACCACCGTTGCCCCGGATGATGCGCAGCACCAGCTGCGCCGGACGCTGCTGGAAGTTGGCGCGCCAGCTGGCGAGATCGGCAAACTCACCTGCCGTTGCCGCGGTGATCACATCGCCCTGCTGCAGCCCGGAGTTGGCCGCGCGGCTGCCGCGTTTGACCTCGCTGACCAGCACGCCGCTGACACCGGCCTGGCGCAGCGACTCGGGCAGATCGACGAAGGTGGCACCGCCCAGGCGCGGATCGAGTGATTCGCCACTGACCGCGCGCGCCTGTTCCTTGAGCGTGGCCTTGATCTGCAGCGGCTTGCCCTCGCGGCGCACATCCAGGGTCAGCGTGCTGCCCACCGGCTGCAGGCCTTCCACGTTGTGCAGCGCCTGCGCGCTGTCCACGCGCTGGCCGTTGGCCGACACCACCACATCGCCCGGCTTCAGTCCGGCGACCGCGGCACTGGACCCGGCCAGCACGCGGGTGACCAGCGCGCCCCGCGTCTCGGTCAGGCCCAGGCCCTGTGCGATCTGCTGGGTCAGGTTCTGCGTCTCGATGCCGAGCGTGCCGCGCACCACCACGCCGTGCTTGACCAGCTGGTCGACCACGTCGCGCGCCAGGTTGGAGGGGATCGCCAGGCCCAGGCCGATGTTGCCGGCCATGCTGCCCTGCGGATTGAAACTGGCGGTATTGATGCCGACCAGCTGGCCCTGCAGGTTGACCAGTGCGCCGCCGGAATTGCCCGGGTTGATCGAGGCATCGGTCTGGATGAAGTTCTGGTAGCCCAGCCCGCGGATGCCGCTGCGGCCCACCGCCGAGACGATGCCGGAGGTGACCGTCTGGCTGAAACCGAACGGGTTGCCGATCGCCACTACGAAGTCGCCCACGCGCAGCTGCGCGCTGTTGCCGAGCTTGATCTCGGTCAGGTTGCCGGTCGGAATACGGATCAGGGCAACGTCGGTATCGGCATCGGAGCCGATGAATTCAGCCTTGACCGTCCGTCCATCGGCCAGCGTCACCTGCACGTCGTCGGCATTGTCGATGACGTGGTGGTTGGTCAGCACCAGGCCCTCGGCGGCATCGATGATCACGCCGGAGCCCAGCGATTCGTTGATGCGCTCCTGCGGCACTTCCGGGAACAGGCGGCGGAAGAACGGGTCGTTGAAGTAGGGGTTGCGCACGCGCACCACCTGCTTGGTGTTGACGCTGACCACCGCCGGCATCACCCGCTCCAGCATCGGTGCCAGTGACGGTACCGCCTGTCCGGCGACCGCCGCGGGCAGCGCGGCCGTGGTCGGAATCGTGTACGCGGCCGGTGCCGCTTCGGCACGGTTGTCCAGGTGCGCGTTGATGGCCGTGGCGGTGAATCCGCCGAAGGCAGCGGCGAGGGCGAGCGTGAGCAGGGTCGGGAGCGGTCGCATGTCCGGCGGTTCCGTGTCGGAGGGGGCGGGGGCAGGGAAAACAGGTATACGGTAATTCAACCTGAATGAGTGTGTCCGCAACCGGCTAAACCCGGCATGAAACCCGCCGCGGCCGCGGCGTTCCCGACGACGTCGGCAGGCCGATGGTCGGGGTGCCGAGGCAGCCGATAGGGAGGACCGGAAGTGCCTGCCAAGATGCATCCGGTGATGCCCGATCGCACCCTCGTCGTGCGCCAGCAACGCGCACCAGCGTGATCGAAACCAGCGCAAATGCCGGGTGTGGAGGCAGGGAATGGATCAGGTGCGACGACCAATTGTCGAATCATCGGATGCGGCGGAGATGCGCATCCAGACACACGCCATGCACCACGCACTGGAACGGTAATGCTGTTTTCAAGGGGTTTCGTGCAAGCACCTGGTGCGTTGCTTGCTGCCGCCGATGGGGGTGCTACTGTCGGCTTGGCACGTGCATCGCATCAAGACCGTTCCACGATGGACCGCGCCGGTATAGCATCGCCAGCGATTTGACTAACCAGGCCCCTTAGGAGGCACTCAATGAGCAACGGTAATGGTGTGACCACGGTTCTCTCGCAGACCGTCGAAGATGCAAAAGAAACCGCCACCAACGTCGGCGAGACCATCGCACACGTTGCGGAAGATGCCGTCGCTTCGGTGAAGAAGACCGCCAAGCGCGCACGCAAGGCCGCCACCACCCAGGTCGCCAAGGTCAAGAAGGCCGTGACCAAGGTCGAGAAGACCGTCGCCAAGAAGGCTGACAAAGCGGCCAAGTCGGTCGGCAAGACCCTGGCCACCGCCAAGCAGAAGCTGGAAACGGCCAAGAAGAACGCCAAGGCCGAAGTCACCGCGATCAAGAAGCAGGTCGCCAAGAAGAAGGCTGCCGCTGAAAAGGCCGTGACCAAGACCACCAAGGCTGCCGGCAAGAAGGCCACGACCGCCAAGAAGGCCGTGACCAAGAAGGCTGCCGCCGCCAAGAAGACCGTGACCAAGAAGGTTGCCACCGCCAAGAAGGCCGTCGCCAAGAAGACCGCGACCGCCAAGAAGGCCGTGACCAAGAAGACCACCGCCGCCAAGAAGACCGTCGGCAAGAAGGTCGCCGCTGCCCGGACCGCCGTTGCCAAGAAGTCGGCGACCGCCAAGAAGGCCGTGACCAAGAAGACCGCAGCGGCCAAGAAGGTAGCCGGCAAGAAGACCGCCGTCGCCAAGAAGACCGTCGGCAAGAAGGTCGCCACCGCCAAGAAGGCTGTTGCCAGGAAGTCGGCGACCGCCAAGAAGGCCGTGACCCGGAAGACCGCGACCGCCAAGAAGGTGGCCGGCAAGAAGACCGCCGTCGCCCGCAAGTCGGTCGGCAAGAAGGTCGCCACGGCCAAGAAGGCCGTGACCAAGAAGACCACCGCGGCCAAGAAGACCGTCGGCAAGAAGGTCGCGACCGCCAAGAAGGCTGTGGCCAAGAAGGCTCCGGCGAAGAAGGCTCCGGCCCGCAAGGCCGCCCCGGCCAAGCGTGCTGTCGCCAAGCCGGTTGCCCGCAAGGCGCCGGCCAAGCGCGCGCGCAAGTAAGCAAGTTGCAACGTGCTGCTCCCGCCTGAGGGCGGGAGTGGCATGGCGGGGTCGGCCTGTGCCCGCCCACTGCCTCTTGGCATCCCGGTCGAGTGCATCGCGTCACGCTGCGATCAGACTCCCGGTTCCTGTCCTGACTGTCCCGCCCCTTCGTCAGATCCTGCCCCTGCGGCCAGGTGCTTGACGGTTCCTCCCTGCCTCTCTTGCTAACCTGCTCCGCGGACGTCCACGGGAAGATGCAATGCGCGGTCTCGACTTCAGTTCCTGGCAGGCCATGCTCTCGACCCTGGTCGGCCTGGCGGTCATCACCCTGATCGGCGTCGGCATCCGGCTGCTGGTCATGCAGACCATGCAGCAGCGCCGCGAGCGCGAGAACCGGCAGATCAACGAGCGGCTGCGCACGCTGATCGCGGCTTACAAAGTGCTCGGGGGTTCATTCACCGGCACGCTTGATGTCGATCCACGCCATCGCCGGGACTTCCGCGCGCTGCCCGACGCAGGCGAAGACGGCGATGCATTGCACCTGCCGGCGGACGCGGAGATCGGCGGCGAGCGTGCGCGTCGCATCCGTGATGCGGTGGAAGCGGCCCTGTCGGACATCATCCTGCTGGGCACCGATGAGCAGGTGCGCCTGGCCGCGCACGCCGCCAACGAGATGGCCCAGGGCCGCCTCGTTCCCACCGCCGAACTGGTGGTGTCGCTGCGCGACTTCATCCGTCAGGCGCTGGATCTTGATCCCATCCCTGCCGCCGTCGTCATCCCGCGCCAAGGCCCGGCACGGCCGTCGGCCGGTGCGAAGGGCAAGGGCGATGCGGGTGACAAGGGCGGCGGTAAAGGCGGTGGGGGCGGTGGTGGTGCTGGTGGCGGGGGAATGGGCGGCGGATTCCAGAGCGACGAAGAATCCGCGCACCCACGCTGAGCGATGGCAGCGCCCCTCAGCTCTTGAGTTCCACCACCGGCACGAAGCCGCCGTAGATCATCCGCTTGCCGTCGAACGGCATCGGATTGTTCTCCGGGTTCATCTGCGGGTCTTCCATCATCTTCTGCATGCCGGCATCGCGCGTGGCCTTGTCCGGCCATTCGATCCAGGAAAACAGCACCGCCTCATCCTCCTTCGCTTCGACCGCCCGATGGAAGTCGGTCTGCTTGCCGTGCGGAACATCATCGCCCCAACACTCCACCACGCGCAGCGCACCGTGCTTGATGCAGATCGCATCGCCCATGCGGGCGTGCTCGAGGAATTTGTCTTTGTTCGCGGTCGGGACGGCCAGTACGAAACCATCGATATACGCCATGACAACGCTCCGGATGGCGCGCCAGGATGGGCGCCTTCAAGGCATACGACGAAACAGGGGGCGGAGTATCGACACTGCGCTTGAGGCCCTTTGCGGCGGGTGAACACCCTGGGCGGACCCGGGCGGACCATTCAGCGCGGCCCGGCCACCACCGGGCCGAGGGTCAAAGGGGTCAGAAAAATCCGAATCAGAGTGAGGAACTTCCTGATGGTTCAGCTGACGCATCCAGCCCATGATGGCGGTGCCGGGCAGGACGCCCCACGGCGCCCTGCGGTCCAACGCCCCACGGCACGGACCTCGGTGCATTCAGGAGGATGGACGCGTTAGCCGATTACTCCCCAAGAGCGGCTTCCCCAGCGCGTGACGCCCCGCAAGGGCACCGTCGTGACCAGAGTCCTTTCCCGCACGGCTCCCGTGCGTGGCCTTTCCCCCGCATCTGTTGCCCGCGTGACGATCGCGCGCTACGGGCATTCACGCCTTCATCGCCTGGAAAAAGCCACGCGCGTATGCCAGAGCGCGTCTGAACGCCGCCCCAAAATTCACTTTTGTGCAGGTGGTCAACTTCAGGGCGGGTTGTGTCGAATAACGGAGAATTTACATTCCCGATGCAGTCCGGCCTCCATGCCGGGTGCAAGTAGTCCAAGACATAAAGGTGTACCCCCATGAAGACTTCGTTGATTGCTCTGGCCCTGGCTGCCGCCCTCCCGTTCACCGCTTCGGCGGCTGAAGGCCTGTCCTACAACTACGCTGAAGCCGACTACGTCAAGACCGACGCAGATGGCGGCAAGGCCGATGGTTGGGGCGTGAAGGGTTCCTACGCCTTCCACCCGAACTTCCACGCCTTTGGTGAGTACAACCAGCAGAAGACCGACATCGGTGACTTCAAGATCGACCAGTGGCGCGTCGGCGTGGGCTACAACCAGGAAATCGGCAACAGCACCGACTTCGTGGGTCGCGTTGCCTACAACAAGTTCGACCCGAAGGAAGGCCTGGACTTCAACGGCTACAGCGCTGAAGCCGGTATCCGTACCGCGTTCGGCCAGCACGCCGAAGTCTATGCGATGGCCGGCTACGAGGATTACAGCAAGAAGCACGGCGTCAATCCGGATGGCCAGTTCTACGGCCGCCTGGGTGGCCAGGTGAAGTTGAACCAGAACTGGGGCATCAACGGCGACATCAAGATGGATCGCCACGGTGACAAGGAATGGTCGGTCGGCCCGCGCTTCAGCTGGTAATCCCAGCGTGACCGCATCGCCACGCGCCTGATCGGCGTGGCAGGAAAGGCCCGGCATTGCCGGGCCTTTTTCGTGGGCGCGGTTTCCGCGGGGAGAGGGATAATGAGGCACTGTCATGGAGATGCCTGATGTCCGAGTCCCCTGCGCTGCAGCAACCCCGCCTCGGTTGCGGTGCCGTCATCCAGCGCGCCGATGGCGCGATCCTGCTGGTCCAGCGCGGGCGTCAGCCCGAACAGGGCCACTGGGGCCTGCCCGGCGGCAAGGTCGATTGGATGGAGAAGGTCGAAGATGCCGTGGTGCGCGAAGTCCTGGAAGAAACCGGACTCGAGGTGACCGTCGAACGGCTGCTGTGCGTCGTGGATCACTTCGAACCGGCGCTGGGGCAGCACTGGGTGGCGCCGGTGTATGTCGTGCGCACGCGGGATGCGTCCATCGCGGCAGTGAAGGAACCGGAAGCGTTGCTTGCACTGGGCTGGTTCCCGCCGGATGCGCTGCCCGCGCCGCTGACCCTTTCTGCGCTGCGCGCGATGGCGCAGCTTTCGATGACTCCACCTTGATTGCAAGGCCCGGCAGTGCAGGACCTTGCCGGTTGAGGTGGTAGCGGGGCTACACCCGCCCAGCCAACAGCGCGGCACTTCGATCCAGCAGCATCCGCGTGGCCGGCGCCAACCCCAGCAGGTGCAGGCATGCGTGGATCATGCCGGGCAGGCGTTCGGAGGTCACCGCTACGCCCGCCTGGCGCAGGCGCGCGGCGTACTGTTCGCCTTCATCACGCAGCGGGTCGTACGCGCACACCAGCACCGTGGCCGGGGGCAGCCCGCGCAGGTCTTTCGCGCGCGCTGGCACGGCGTAGGCGTTGGCGTCGTCGCCGGGGTTGAGATACGCCTCCCAGCAGCGTTGCATCAACGCAGTCGTCAGGTAATGGCCCTCGCCGAAGCGCTGGTGGCTGTCGTGGTCGGTGACGGTGTCGAGTGCGGGATACAGCAGAAGCTGGTGATCGATGGTCGGCCCACCACGGTCGCGGGCAAGCAGCGCCACGGCCGCGGCCAGGTTGCCGCCGGCACTGTCGCCGCCCACCCCCAGCCGTGCCGGATCGATGTCGAGCGTGGCCGCGTGGCGGCTTGCCCAGCACAGGGCGGCGTACACGTCCTCCAGCGGGATCGGGAAGCGGTGTTCCGGTGCCAGCCGATAGTCCACCGACAGCACCACGCAACCGGTCGCGTTGGCGAGCGCCCGGCACGGGTTGTCGTAGACCGCCAGCGAACACTGGAACCAGCCGCCGCCATGGGCGAAGACCAGCCCCGCGCGCAGCTGGCCCCGCCGGTGTCCGGCGGGCCAGTAGGCACGCACGGCGACGGCCTGGCCGTCGCCGGTCTCCACGCTGAAATCGCGGACGGACTCGACGGCCTCCAATGGCCCGTGCAGGGTGGGCAGGGCCCTCTCGCTCGCGCTGCGCAATTCCGCCAGCGACATCCCTGCCACCGCCTCCGGCGGCGGCAGGGTGGACAGGAAGCGGGCGATGTCCGGGTCCAGGCTCATGCGGTGATTTCCGGCTGCAGGAACGGCAGCAGCTGCGCCAGGAACGCCTCCGGTGCTTCTTCCATGACGAAGTGGCCGCAGTCGGCGATCATCGTGCCGCGCAGGTCGCTGGCGTGCGCGCGCATGGTGTCCATCGGCATGTCGGCGGTGGCGTGCTCGGCGCCGATCGCCAGCACCGGCATGGCCAACGGGGTGAGCGCGCGCTGCCGGTTCTGCCGGATCGTCTCCGGGATCGCCCGGTAGTAGCCGAAGCCACCACTGAGCCCACCCGGTGCCGCGTACGCCCGGATGTAGACCTCGCTGGCGACCGCTTCGCGGCGATGCGCCCAGCGGTCGAACATGAAGGTCAGGTAGGCGCGCTCGCGGCCGGCGATCAACGCCTCGGGCAGGTCGCGCACCTGGTTGAACATGAAGTGCCACAGGAAAATGTTGTCTTCCGGTGCCACGAACACCGGCGGTGCATCGGCCAGGCCGGGGATCACCGCTTCGGTGATGGCCAGGCGCTGCACCGCCTGCGGCTGGTCGCTGGCCAGCGCGTAGGCCACCCACATGCCGACGTCATGGCCCACCACCTGGTAGCGCGCGTGGCCCAGCTGCTGCATCACCGCATGCAGCGTGGCGGCGATGTTGCCGGTGTCATAGCCCTGCGCAGGCGTATCCGAATCGCCCGTCCCCGGCGGATCCACGGCGATTGCCTGGAACCCCTGCGCGGCGAGTGCCTGCATGACATGGCGCCAGGCATACCAGGTCTGTGGCCAGCCGGGGATCAGCAGCACCGGCCGGCCTTCGCCGAGCAGGGCGCAATGCACGCTGCGCCCTTCGATACGCACGTGGCGGTGGCTGACGCCTTCAAGTTCCAGAATCATCAGAGGATCCCCAACATGCCGTGGATCTGCGCACGACTGACCGGTGCACCCGCGAAATCGTCGAAGATGCGGTCGGTGACCTTGATGATGTGCGCGTTGATGAAGGCTACGCCCTCGCGCGCGCCGTCTTCCTGGTTCTTCAGGCAGCACTCCCATTCCAGCGTGGCCCACCCGTCGTAGTCGTACTGGGCCAGCTTGGAGAAGATGCCCTTGAAGTCCACCTGCCCATCACCGAGCGAGCGGAAGCGACCGGCACGCTCGGTCCAGCCGCTGTAACCGCCGTAGATGCCCTGGCGCCCGCTGGGGTTGAACTCCGCGTCCTTGATATGAACCATGCCGATGAATCCGCGGTAGATATCCAGGAAGTCCAGGTAATTGAGCTGCTGCAGCACGAAGTGGCTGGGATCGAACAGGATCCGGCAGCGCCGGTGGCCACCGACGGCGGCATGGAAGCGCTCGAAGCTGGTGCCGTCGTGCAGGTCTTCGCTGGGATGGATCTCATAGCAGAGGTCCACGCCGTGGGCGTCGCACACCTCCAGGATCGGCAGCCAGCGCCGCGCCAGCTCCTCGAACGCGGCCTCGATCAAACCATCCGGGCGCTGCGGGAAGGGGAACAGGTAGGGCCAGGCGAACGAACCGGAGAAGGTGCCCATGCGGTCCAGGCCCAGGCGTTGCGAGGCCTGGGCGGCCAGCTTGATGCGCTCCACCGCCCACGCGCTGCGCGCGGCCGGATCGCCCTGCAGGTGCGCGGGAGCGAAGCTGTCGCACAGGGCGTCGTAGGCCGGGTGCACCGCCACCAGCTGGCCGAAGATGTGCGTGGTGAGTTCGCTGATCACCAGCCCGTGGCCGGCCAGCATCGCGATCATGTCATCGCAGTACTGCTGGCTGTGCGCGGCTTTCTCCACATCGAACAAGCGTTCGTCCCAGGCCGGGATCTGCAGGGCCTTGAAGCCCTGGCTGGCCGCCCAGGCGGCGATCGAGGGCAGGTCGTTGAACGGGGGTTGGTCTGCACTGAACTGGGCCAGGTGCAGGCTGGGGCCTTTGATGGTGCGCATCGGATGCCGCCTTATTGTTTGTCGAGTGACAAAGAATAGGCGCACGGATGATCCCGGTCAACGCCGGGTATCGTTAGAATCGCCGCAACGTTTCTTCCCGTAGTGATGCCCCATGGCCGGACGCCCGCGCGAATTCGACAAAGACCACGCCCTGAAGCAGGCCATGCTGCTGTTCTGGGCGCGTGGCTATGAAGGCACGTCGATGTCGGCGCTGGTGGAGGCGCTGGGCATCGCGTCGGCGCGGATCTACGCCGCCTTCGGCAGCAAGGAGCAGCTCTTCCGCGAGGCCGTGGCGTTGTACGAAGCCGGCGACGGCGGCTTCGCCGACCGTGCCCTGCGCGAGCAGGCGGTGCGCCCGGCAATCGAACGCATGCTGCATGACGCGGTACTCACCTACACCCGGCGTGGTCGCGCGCAGGGCTGCCTGGTCGTCTCGGCGGCGACCAGTACGGCACCGGAGAATGAAGCGGTGATGGACTGGCTGGCCGAACACCGCCGCCAGCGCACCCAGTCGATCATCGCCCGCCTGCAGCAGGCCGCCAGCGCAGGTGAGCTTGCCGACGGCGTGGACGTGCAGGCGCTCGGCGACTACTACGCCACCGTGCTGCATGGCATTTCGACCCAGGCCCGCGACGGCGTGGGGCGGGCGCGGTTGCTGGCGGCGGTGGCGCTGGCGATGCGCGCGCTGCCGACCCGGGACTGATCCCGGGCAGGGTCAACGCTTCGCGGCGGCGCTGTCGCCCCGCGCCACGGCCTCCACTTCCGCCAGGCTGGTGTTGGCGTAGTCGCCCGGGGTGGACATCGCCAACGCGCCATGCGCGGCGCCCAGGTCCACCGCCGCCTGCTCGCCCTTGCCGCTGAGCAGGGCATGCACCACGCCAGCCACGAAGGCATCGCCACCGCCGACGCGGTCGAGCAGGTCCACTTCGCGCGCGTCGGAGACATACAGCTGCGCCCGCGTGCGCATCGCACCCGCCCAGCCATGCCGGGCCGCCGTGGCGGCGTCGCGCAGGGTGAAGGCCACGGCCTGCAGCGTGGGGAACCGGGCCAGTGCACGCACCGCGGCGGCCTCGGCCGGGCCGACATCCATCGGCGTGTGGCGACGCCCGAGATCGCTCAGGTCCATGCCCAGGCACGCGGCGAACGAATACTCATCACCGATCAGCAGGTCGCACTCGGCAGCGATCGCGCAGTTGGCGTGGCGCGCGGCGTCCGGATCGGGATGGCTGTTCCAGAGGCTGGCGCGGTAGTTGAGGTCGTAGGAGACCGCCACACCGTGGCGCCGCGCGGCACGCACCGCCGTGATCGCCGTCTCCGCGCTGTGCTCGGACAGGGCGGCGAAGATTCCACCGGTGTGCAGCCAACGCACGCCGTGCTGGCCGAACAGCGCATCCCAGTCGAATGCCTCCGGCTGCAGCTGCGAGGCCGCCGAGTACGCGCGATCGGAGATGCCCAGCGGCGCACGTGCGCCGAAGCCGCGCTCGGTGAAGTTCAGCCCCATGCGCGTGTTGCGGCCGATGCCGTCGTAGTCACGCCAGACGATCTGGCCGGTATCCACGCCACCGGCCTGGATCAGCTGCCGGGCGAGCAGGCCGAGCTCATTGCGCGGCAGGGCGGTAAGCACGCCGGTGCGATGCTCGAAGGTGCTGCACAGGCCGCGCGCGACGTTGTATTCGCCGCCGCCTTCCCACACGGTGAACTGGCGCGTGCTGCGGATCCGGCCTTCGCCGGGATCGAAGCGCAGCATCACCTCGCCCAGCGCCAGTGCGTCCCAGCGCTGCCCGCTGTCAGGCGCAACCCGGAAGGTCTGGGCACTCATCGCGCCGGGCACCCGAGCAGGGCCAGATCGATGCCGTCGGCCATCCGCCGGTAGCCTTCATCGTTGGGATGCAGGTGGTCGCGGGTGATGTCCTCGGGCAGGTTCTCCGGGTTGGCCGGATCACGCAGGATCCGGTCGAAGTCGATCAGTCCATCGAAACCGCTGCGGCCGCCGCGCATCCAGGTGTTGAGCGTGGTGCGGGTGGCGGCGGCGATCGGCTCGTAGCGGTCCGAACCCCCGAAGGGGGTGATCGTGGCAGCGATCGGGCGGATGCCGTTACTGTGCAGGCGCTCCGCGATCTGCCGGTAGCCCAGCACCATGTCCTCGGCGTTGCGGCCGGCCACGGGCGGGGTTCCACCGTCGTGGCGGATGTCGTTGATGCCTTCGAACAGGATCACGCGGTCCACGTTCGGCAGCGCGATCACATCGCGGTCCAGCCGCGCCAGCGCGCTGTGGCTGCGGCCATGGTCCATCACCTTGTTGCCACTGATGCCGGCGTTGACCACCACCACCTGGTCCGGACAGGCCTGCTGCAGGCGGGCGGACAGCAGTGCGGGCCAGTCGCCGTTGCTGCCGCGGGTGGCAGTGGCGCCTTCGGTGATCGAGTCGCCGAGGGCGACCACCACGACAGGCTTGCGGGTACGTTCGGCCAGCACGGCGGAGACCACGTTCTGCCGGTAGGCGAGTTTGACTGCATCGCCCACGGTGGCAGCGCGGCCGTCGGCAATGCGCAGCGCGGTGCGGCGCACGGCAGGGCGGGTGGCATCCGGGAAGTACACGGTGAGCGAGACGTCGGCCAGCGCCGGTGCGGTGATCGCGACCGGGTCGCTGAGCAGGGCGGCGCCGACCGGCACCACGACATCGCCACGTCCATTGAAAGTGACCGGCTTGGCCGCGGTGGCGGTGCCGGTGAGATGGGCCGAGGCACTGCCGATATGCAGCGGTGCCTGGCCGAGTTCATTGCTGATGCGGAAGCGCAGGGCGCGGGCCGAACTGGCCAGGCGCATGTCCTGGCGTACGGTCTGGTTCGCGAACTGCACCGGGGCCTCGGGGGTGCCATCGAGACGGTCCGGGGCCGGCGAAGCGGTCCAGGCCGGCACCCAGACCTGGGCCTGGGCGGGCAGCGCCGCGGCGCTGGTGGCAAGTGCAAGAGAGAATGCAGTGATCCAGCGCAGCATGGCGGCCCTCCCAGGCGGTCAGCGGGTCAATCAGGAGAAGTAGGTGCCGCCGTTGACGTCGACGTTGGCACCGGTGATGAAACCGGCCGCATCCGACGCGAGGTACACGGCGGTATCGGCGGCTTCCTGCGGGCGGCCCTGGCGGCGCAGCGGCGTGTTGCCGGCCACCGCGGTGCGCACTTCCGGCTTGGTGAACTCGTCATGGAAGCGGGTGGCGATCATGCCGCAGCACAGCGCGTTGACGCGGATGCCGCGCGGCCCCAGCTCCTTCGCCATGGCACGGGTGAAGGTCATCACCGCGGCCTTGGCGGTGGCGTAGATCGCCGCGCCCGGGCCACCGCCATCGCGGCCGGCCTGCGAAGCGAAGTTCACGATCGCGCCGCCCTCGGGCATGTGCGGTACCACCGCATGCGTGGTCAGGTAGACCGAGCTCATGTTGAGGTCCATCACCTTGTGGAAGAACGCCTCGTCGATCTCGGCCAGCGGACGGCGCTGGACCATGCCACCGGCCACGTTCACCAGTACGTCGATCTGCGGGCCGAACGCGGCCTGGGTCGCGGCGACCATCGCCGCCACCGCCTTGGCATCGGTGACGTCGGCGCGATGCACGATCGCGGTACCGCCGGCGGCTTCGACCTGCTTGAGGGTCTCCTGCGCGCTGGCTTCGTCGTTGGCGTAGTTGATGCAGACCTTGGCACCGGCCGCGGCCAGCTTGAGCGAGATCTCGCGGCCGATGTCACGGCCGCCACCGGTGACGATCGCCACCTTGTCCTTGAATTGGGTCATGAAACACTCCTGTGATGCGTTGGGGGAAAGGGAAGAAGGGAACTCAGCGGCGCTCTACCGGGCCGTGGATTTTTTCCACGCGACCGGTGACCAGCCACAGCGCCAGCAGGGAGGCCGGCACCAGGGCCGCCACCAGGATGAAAATCGGTGCGTAGGATTCGTGGGTCATCGCCGGCACCAGCCAGGTGGTGATCAGCGTGCCGGCCACCGCGGCCATGCCGCCCAGGCCGGCGACCGAGCCGACCGACTTGCCACTGAAGATGTCGCCGGGCAGGGTCTGGATGTTGCCGATGGCGATCTGGAAGCCGAGCAGCACGAAGGCGATGGTGACGACCGCCCAGACCGGATCGGTGGCCAGCACCGCGCCGATCAGCGCTGGCGCCATGATCGCGCCGCCCAGGGTGATCACCACCTTGCGCGCCTTGTCCACGCTCCAGCCGGCGCCGATCAGGCGGCCGGACAACCAGCCGCCACCGAGGCTGCCGATCATCGCGCCGACGTAGGGCACCCAGGCGAAGATGCCGATCTGCTTGATGTCGAAACCAAAGGTGTCGGCCAGGTAGATCGGCAGCCACGACACGAACAGCCACCAGATCGGGTCCAGGAAGAACCGCGAGATCAGGATGCCCCAGGTCTGGCGGTGGCCCAGCAGCTGGCGCACGTTCGGTACGTACTCGGCGACCGGCACCGCAGGCTGCTCGGCCGGCGCATCCAGGATCAACGCACGCTCGGCCGCGCTCACCCACGGGTGCTTGTCCGGTCCGGCGCGGTAGATGATCAGCCACGGCAGCAGCCAGATGAAGCCGATCGCACCGATCAGGATGAACGTGCCGCGCCAGCCCAGCCACAGGAACAGCACGGCGATCAGCGGCGCGGAGATGATGGCGCCGATCGAGGCGCCGGCGTTGAACACGCCCTGCGCCAGCGCACGCTCACGCGCCGGGAACCACTCGGCATTGGCCTTGACCGCGCCCGGCCATGCACCGGCTTCGCTGATCCCGAGCATGGCACGCACGATGCTGAAGGACAGGATGGAGTGGGTGACCGAGTGCAGCGCGATCGAGACCGACCACACCGCGATCGACAGCGCGAAGCCCAGCCGCGTGCCGATGATGTCGAACAGGCGCCCGAACACGAACTGGCCGGCGGCGTAGAACAGCATGAACACCGTGACCAGCAGCGCGTAGTCCTCCTTGGTCGCGCCGACATCCTGCGAAATCTGCGGCCACATCACGGCCAACGCGTTGCGGTCGATGTAGTTGATCACCGTGGCCACGGCGATCAGCGCCACGATCAGCCAACGGACATAGGTGCGGGCCTGCGTGGTGACTTTCATTTGCCGTCCTTGCCCGTGCTGGTATCGAAGCGCTTCCAGCCGCCGTCCCAGCGCCAGCTGTGTCCGCCGCCGCTGACTTCATGTGCGCCACCCTTGGCCGGGTCATCGGCGATGCCCAGCGCCAGGCGCTTGCCACCGGCCAGGTCGAGCACCAGCACGTCCGCATCCTTGCCGCGGTAGTGGGTGAGACGGTCGATGCGGCTGTTGGCGCCGCGCACGGTTTCGGCGGTGCCGTCGTACTGGCCGTGCGGTTCGAGCACGCCGTAGAACGTGGTGTCAGCCTGGCCATCCACGCGCTGCAGCAGCATCGGCTCGCGGCGCAGGTTGAACGAGGGATCGTTCGCACCGCTCTCGCCGATCAACGCGCGCGAGGGTGCAGTGCTGGCGAACCGGTACGTATAGAAGCGGCCGTCGAGCAGCCAGGTCAGGCTGCGCGCCTCGCTGGTCGGCTCGCTGGCCGCATCGATCCACACATGCTGGTAGCCGTTGGCCTTGCCCAGCACCGGACGCGAGGCAACCGCGGACTGGCTCTTGAAGCCCACGTCCATGATGTGTCCATTGAAGTGCAGCGGCAGGTCATAGCGCGCGGCCTGGGTGCCGGTGACGCGCAGCAGATCCAGCACCACCGGCTCGCCCAGCGCAGGATGCGAGAGCAGCGCCTGGGTGCGGGTGAAGCTGACGCCGTCATAGGCCCCCTCCATCCGCGCCGAAGCGATCTGGGTGTCGTCGCTGACCGCGAACAGCAGCGGGGTCGGTGCCAGTGGCTGGCCCTTCTTCCAGTCGCCACCGAAGTGGCTCTGCTCGTTCACCACCAGCGTGTTGTGCGCGATGGTCTGCCGTGCCCAGCTGGCGTTCTCCGGCAGGTAGATGCCGCCGGCCTTCGCCTCGATGTTGAGGAAGCGCGCGGCGCCGTAGTCGGTGACCACGCGCTGGCCGTTGTCGTAGAACAACCAGTTGAGCTTGTCGAAGTGGCCGTGGCCCATGCCCTGCTTGGTGTTCTTCATCACCAGCGCCTGGCCGTCCTCGCCGCCCATGCGCAGGATCGCCAGCGCGCCTTCAGTGCCGTCCGGGCCGTCACGCAGCAGGGTGGGGACGAAGGCGAATGGCTTGGCCTTGTTCCCGGCCAGCGCCTGGGCCACCTGCAGGCCCTCCGGCGAGAGCAGCACGCGCTTCTGCGTCTGGGCCACGGAGAGCAGGCGGGCATCGCCGGTCTGCGCGTACGCGATATCGATGCCGGCCACCAGTTCCTCGGTGTCCAGGCCCTTGTCGAGGATGGCGTCGTTGATCGGGAAGAAGTAGCCGCCGTAGCTGCTCTGCACCAGCGCATCCACGGCCTTGAGCAGCACGCCGTCGCGGCGCTTGAAGATGCCGCGCTGCGGTTCGTTGCGCTCGATGGCGTTGGCGAACAGGATGAACGGGGCCAGCGCATACCGCTGGTAGTACGGGCCTTCTTCGTAATAGCCGTCCGGCGAGAACAGCTGATCGACCTGTTTCAGGAAGCCGGCGCTGCCATCGCGTTTGCTGCCCTGCAGGGCTTTGTCGACGTAGCCGGTATCGCGCAGGACGTAGCCGGTCATGCCCACGGCAGCGACAGCCCAGGTGGCGTGGTTGTGGATCTTGTCGAAGTTCTCCGGCGTGCCGGACAGGAAATCGGCCATCGCGCGGAACACATGCGTATCGATGGTCTCGCGGTCGGCGGCACTGAGCGTGTCGCGGATCGCGTCGTAACCCTGCGCGGCGCTGACCAGCCAGACCGAATCGTTGAGGGTCTGCCAGAACAACCGGCCGGGGATCTGGCCGCGGCCCTGCGGGTGCGCGCCCAGGCCCGGGTAGAGCTTGGCGTAGCCCAGCAGCAGGTCGCGGGCGAAGGTGGCATACGCCTTGTCACCGGTCAGGCGGTACAGCGCGCCGGCCGCCTGGATGGCCTGGTAATTGCGCTTGTGCTGTTCGTGGGTGTAGCCGCCGCCCTTGTCCTTGGGCACCGGCACGTCGATGCCGGCCGTCATCATCGCGCGCACGCGCTGCTCCGCCCGCTGCTGTTCCCTGGCGAACAGCGGCGAGCGCGCGCCCTCGGCCCGCATCTGCGTCCACTGCGCGGCAGTGACCAGCACCGGCGCGGTGGCAGCGTCGGCGGGCGCCTGCCGGGCGGCGGGTGCGGCCTGCGCAGCGGGCAATGCGGCCCCGCCAAGCGTGGCGGCGAGCAGCAGCATCAGGGGCGGGGCGTGATTCATGGCAGGGCCTCAACAGGGGTATCGGACAGCAACGGCGCGGTGGCCGTCAGCGGGTTGTCGCCCATGCGCAGGGTGGGTTCCCCGACGCGATGGCTGAAACGGATGCGGCCGCTGCGGTCGAAGCGGTTGTCGCGGATGCTGGCGAACTGCACGCCATGCAGGCGCAGGCTGGTGTCATCTGCCACGCCCACCTGCTCGAACTGGTTGCCGCGCACCTGCAGCGCCGGGCCGAAGGTGCTTTCGTCGGTGCCGCCGCGATACAGGTTCAACACCGGTCCGCCGATGCGGCGGAAGCGGGAATCCAGCAGATCGACCTGCTCGGCGTTGTAGGTGCCGAGGTCATCGGTCTCGGCGGCCGCGGCGATCACGCTGCCGCTGACGTCCTCCACCGTGACGTTCGATAGCGCGATCCGCGCGGCCAGGCTGCCCTTGCCGGTGGCGATCACGTCGAAGGCCTTGTTGGCGGTCAGCCCGTGTACGCGGCTGTCTTCGACAAGCAACGTGTAGTTGAAGGCCTGGCTGCCGGGCGGCACGCGGATCACTGCGTTGCCGGCGGCGTCCGGTGCGAGCGCGCCGTCGATGTCCAGCCGCGCCAGGCGCAGCGAACCGCCCGCGCCGATCTCGAACAGGCTCGGCCGCGAGAACTGCACGCTGGCCTGGCCGCGCGCGGGGCCGAGCACGCTGAGCGGATGATCCACCGCCAGCACCTGGCTCACCGTATAGCGGCCGCGCTGCAGCTGCAGCCGGTCGCCGGGAGCGCTGGCGGCCACGGCGGCGGTCAACGTGTCCTCGCCCGGTGCGACCTGGCGCACGGCGCCACTATCCAGTGCGGTGGCCGGCAGGGTCTTGGGGTACCAGTCCACGCCGACCTGGTCGCGCGCGATCGGGGCCAAGTCGCGCGGGGCGCCGGCGTCGACCGCAGTGGTGGGGTAAAAAAGGCCGTTGGCCGCGCGCTGCAGGGTCAGGGACTGAGCGCGGACACCGCCGGGGAAGCCGGCTGACACGGCAGGGCTCTGCACGTTGCCGGCGAAGGTGATGCCGGAGAGGTCACCCTGCGTGCGCAGCAGATCGCGTTTCCCATCGCCGATGAACAGGTTGCCGGCGATGCGGCTGTTCACCGGCATCGCATTGCGCTCCTCATCCAGCCCCGCGCCCAGCAGCAGGGTGCCGACCTGGATGAAGCTGTTGCGTTCGATCACCGCATGGTCGATCTGCTCGTAGCGGTTCAATGGCGCGTCGTGCGTACCGGCCATCACGCTCAGGGCCGCGGCGAAGTTGTCGCCGGCGATGCCTTCGAAGTAGTTGTCGCGCACGGTCTGGTTGCGGTTGATCACGCGCACCCCGCCGGTATGCGCCTTGCCATGGCCGAGGAACATATTGCGCTCGACCAGATTGCCATGGCCGTGGCGCAGCACCAGTGAGCCGCGCGAGTCCTGGAAGACGTTGCCGCGGTACGTGTTGCCACCGGACTTGTTGGAGACGATCTCGACCTCGCCATCGCACTGCTCGAACCAGTTGTTCTCCACCACGGTGCGCGAATCGGACTGCGAATCGTGGCTGGTGCCGATGCGCATCGTCTCGCCGCCGTTGGAGCCCAGGTTGGGGCGCGGGCCGAACCAGTTGTGGTCGATGCGGTGTTGGTTGTCCTGGCCGCTGGTGGCGTTGCGCACCACCACCAGGGTGGTGCCCGCATTGGTCTTGCCCACCAGCTGGTTGTGGTCGAAGCGGTTGTGCTGGCCGTAGAGCGCCACCCAGTGATCGGACTGCTGGCGGTCGGGCTTGTTGTAGCGGTCGATCACGATCCCGGTGACCCGGCTGTGGTCGGCCCACTCGCTGGCCGACCGCCGGAAGGAGATCACTTCACCGCCGGGTGCCCAGCCATCGCGGAACACAAGGTTGGAGACCTCCAGATGCGCGCCGGCCAACCGCAGCTGGGACTGGCCGCTGAGAATCACCTTGCCGGGGGTCTGCGCCGTCAACTTAATTGGTTGACCAATTTTGCCGATACCCCGGAAAAGCAGGTCGACGTCGCGCCAGACGCCATCCGCCAGGACCACCGTATCGCCGGGGGCGAGGGTGCGTACCGCAGTGGCGTATGCAGCAGCATCGCGCACCAGGTAATCGGCCGCCACGGCAGGGAACGTCGCCAGCGACAGGCTCACCAGCAGGGCCTTGGCCATGGGGCGCAGCGCCAACGGCGCGTGCGAGTGTTGCAAAGTCACGGGTTACCCTCCCAGATGAACCGTAGCGACCAACGCGAGCCACGATCCTAACAGGTTGCCGGACATGCACGTCAACCACAATCGCATACCACTTTAGGTGCATGTGGTATGCTATTTGCGCATTTTTCTGCTGCGTCCGCACATTAAATCCGTGCAAAGTGGTCTGGGCGGTAGTGCGGGGTAGACTTTAGTACCAATTCATTGACATTGGTCCATCAGTCGTGAATCTTCCGGATCGAATCCGTGTAATCGGACGATCCATCCTGGGAGGGAGATCACGATGTTGCATGACCGCCGTACGGCCTCGCCACGAGGCCTCCGCCACACCGCGCTGCACAGCGCGCTGTTCTATGCCCTGTGTGCCACCGCGGCCCTGCCGCTGGCCCACGCACAGGACGCCGATGCCCCGGCCACGCCGCCGGCTGAAGCCACCACGCTGGACCAGGTCCAGGTGACCGGCATCCGCGGCACCATCCAGACCTCGATCGACAAGAAGCGCGAGGAGACCGTGGTCTCCGACGTGCTGGCGGCCGACGACATCGGCGATCTGCCGGCCCTGTCGATCGGTGAAGCGATCGAAACCATCACCGGGGCGTCCACCCATCGCGAGAAGGGCGGTGCCTCGGAAATCTCGATCCGTGGCCTTGGGCCGTTCCTCGGCTCGTCCACCTTCAACGGTCGCGAGGCCACCAATGGCAGCGGCGACCGCTCGGTGAACTTCAACCAGTTCCCGTCCGAGCTGATCAACACCGTGGCGATCTACAAGACCCAGCGCGCCGACTTCGTCGAAGGCGGCGTGGCCGGCACGATCAACATGGAGACGGTCAAGCCGCTGGAATACGGCAAACGCACGTTCCAGCTCGACGGCCGCGGCACCTGGCAGGAGTACGACGATCGGCTCAAGGACAAGGACGGCGTGGGCTGGCGCGGTACCGCCAGCTACATCGACCAGTTCGACATGGGCAACGCCGGCAAGCTCGGTGTCTCCATCGGCGTGCAGGCGCTGGAAGGCAGCAACCCGGAAGAAATGTTCTCCAGCAGCTCCACCTGGGTCGCATGCGATGGCCGTGAAGTGGTCGGCGCGACGCGCAACTGCACCCAGGTCAACGGCAAGGACGTGGCCAACGGCGTGCCGTATTACCTGGTGCCCAGCAGCCGCATCTACCGCCAGTTCATCGAGCACGACAAGCGCGATTCGCAGTTCGCCGCGCTCCAGTGGCGGCCCAGCGATACGGTGGAAGTGAACCTGGATTACCAGCACTCCAAGCGCGACTACACGGAGGACCGCTCGGATCTGTCGCTGTCCTCGATGATGCGCAACCTCAACAACCGCGTGGTCACCGACGATGGCGCGCTGCTGCACCACACCGGCAGCACCACGGTCGATTCCACCGGCAACTTCCTGGAGCGCCAGGAGGAATACACCGGTGGCGGGCTCAACGTGATCTTCCGGCCGAGCCCGGCGTGGACGCTGTCCACCGATCTGTCCTACTCCAACACCCTGCGTGACCAGATCGAACGCAGCACCCGCCTGCGCGCCGGTCGCACCGACGTCAACGGCCAGCCGGTCGGCGGCATCAAGAACACGCGCTACGTCGATTACACCTACGACTACAGCGGCGATGTGCCGAGCATCTCTCTGGATCCGGCGTTCGATGTGAACAACCCGGACAACTTCACCGATTCGGCGCTGGTGCGTCGTCGCCAGCAGAACCGCGAGCACACCATCCGCGCGGGCCGCTTCGATGCCACGTTCACCCCGGAAAGCGGCTTCTTCACCGCGATCAAGGGCGGCCTGCGCCGGTCCGAAGCCACCTACACCGATTACACCGACACCGTGGATGTCACCACCACCAATGTCGCCGCGATCCGCGCTGCCAACCTGGCCTGCCGCCAGGCGTTCCCGCAGGACGATTTCCTGGACAACGCCAGCGGCAACACCATCGACCAGTGGGCCAGCTTCGACAGCCGTTGTTTGTTCAAGGCCTTCACCGGCGTGGACGACACCGGCCTCAGCGCGGACCTGCGCAACCCGGCCAACAACGATGTCACCGAGAAGACCAGCGCGCTCTACCTGATGGGCGACTACAGCGCCGAATGGTTCGGCCTGCCGGTGACCGGCAACATCGGCGTGCGTGGCGTGCGCACCGAGGTGCGCTCGGTCGGCCTGCGCAGCGGCCTGGATGTGATCAACAATCCCGACGGCACCGTGACCCTGGAGCCCACCGGCGATTTCACCTCGCAGGTGCTCAAGTCCAGCAACACCGAATGGCTGCCCAGCTTCAATGCCGCCTTCGAGCTGCGCCCGGACCTGCTGCTGCGCGTCGGTGCCTATCGGGCGATGTCGCGTCCGGACCTGGCCGCCGAAGGCTTCGGCCGCACCTTCAACCTGGGTGAGGTGGATACCGAGTTCAACAGCGTCGGCGATGCACTGCGCAGCATCACCGCCACCGGCAACCCGCGCGCCAAGCCGTTGATGTCGTGGAACGGCGACCTCTCGCTGGAGTGGTATGCCAACGAAGACACCATGCTGTCCGGTGCGCTCTACTACAAGCAGTTCAACGGCGGCTCGATGCCGGTGATCGTCAACGAATCCTTCGATATCGACGGCCAGAGCGTGACCGTGCCGGTGGAGCAGCTGGCCACCAGCGACCAGAAGAGCGATCTGTTCGGCGTCGAGTTCACCGCCTCGCACAGCTTCTCCTACCTGCCGGGCATCTTCTCCGGGCTGGGGGTGAAGGCCAGCTACAACTACGCCGATTCCAACTTCAAGACCGAAGACCTGCGCCTGGGCGAGTCCACCGACCCGACCACCGGCGTGGTGACCCCGGGCATCGTCGAGCCGGCCAACATCTTCGGCCTCTCCAAGCACGTGGCCTCGGCGCAGGTGTACTGGGGCCTGGGCAAGCTCGACCTGCAGGCGATCTACAAGTACCGCTCCGACTATTACCAGCAGTTTGTCGGCGACCCGTCGCAGAACCGTTATGTGCGGGACAATGGCTCGCTGGACTTCCGCGCCACCTACAAGGTGAACAAGCACCTGTCGCTGTCGCTGTCGGCCAGCAACCTCACCGATGAGCCGCGGGTGTCGGATATGCCCATCCTCGGCAGCTTCCGCGAGTACACCACGTACGGGCGGCGGTATTATCTGGGGGTGCGCTACCGCTTCTGAGGTCAGTGGCGCGGTTTTTCCGACCGCGCCGCTCTCTGAAGGCGCGGTCGCGTGTCGGTCCCCAGCCACCTGTCAGCAGGCCTTTGATGATGTCCGAACCCCGTCTGTACCAGTCCATTGCCGCCGAAATCGTCGCGCTGATCGAGAAGGGCGAATTCCCGCCGGGCTCGCGCCTGCCGGGCGAACGTGACCTGGCCGAACGCCTGGGCGTGAGCCGGGTGACGGTGCGGGAGGCGGAAATCGCGCTGGAAGCGCAGGGCCTGATCACCATCAAGACCGGCTCGGGCGTTTACGTGAAGGCCAAGCCGTCGCAGGCGCCGGGCGCACTGCCCGACGTCTCGGCGTTCGACCTGACCGCCGCCCGCGCGGTGATCGAGGCCGAGGCCGCGGCGATGGCCGCCAGCCGCATCACCGATGCCGAACTGGAGGACCTGGCCGGCCTGATCGCGGCCATGGTCGATCCCAACTCGGGCGAAGCGGCGGCCAGCGAGGCCGATCGCCAGTTCCACCTTTCGATTGCACGCATCGCCGGCAACCCGGTGGTGGAGCACTGCGTGCAGCTGATCTGGCGGATGCGCAACGAGCTGCCGCGGGTCAAGCAGGTCTACGCCAACGTCTGCCACAACGACGACGACACCCGCGACGAAGAACACACCCGGATTCTCGATGCGCTGCGCCAGCGCGACCCGGCGGCGGCGCGGCTGGCCATGCGCAACCACTTCCAGCGACTGTTCGAATCGATGCTGGAAGCCACCGAGAATGAAGCGCTGGCCGAAATCCGCCGGAGGACCCAGCAGGACCGCGAACGCTTCAGGGCCGCGACCGGGCACTGAGCCCGGTGTAAAGCGGCGGAATCACTCGCCCTGGTACTGCTTCTCTTCGACCAGCTGCGAGCCGGCGATGCGGTTGATCTCGTTCTTCACTTTGACCCGCTCGCCATTGGTGCCATAGACGCCGCGGGCCAGCTGGATGAAGGCATCGTCGAAGACCTGCGCTGCTTCCTTGTCGCGCAGCTGGTCCTGGATCTCCCACATGCGCTCGTTGATCGCCTTGAGCTGCGTCTTCAGCGCCTCCAGCCCGGGCTGAGCGCCCACCTGCTGCTGCCACAGCGGCCACAGCCCATCGAGTTCCTTGCGGACGTTGGCGTTCTTGCCGGCATCGGCGATGCGTTCGGCCTTGATTTCCAGGATGGTGATCTTGTCGATCAGCTCGCCAATCGATACCGGGGTCAGGATCGCGTCCACGCCATTACTCGCAACAGGTCAGAGCGGCCATGATACCGCGCACCCCCGGGCACCACCCTGACGCAGGATTTACAGAAACGTTGCGCCGATCGGGTGGCCACGCCATGGCGGCTTTACGCCGGTCCTGAGGACACTGTCGCTCTCGACGGCGCGGCCGTCATCTGGAGCGGGACACGTGGTGGGTAACTATTCGAAACAGCGCCTGCGCTGCGGCGCGGTGCTGGTGGGGCTGGTCATGAGCGGTGCGGCCGCGGCCGCGGTGGAAGGCAATGCGACGCTGACCTCGGACTATGTCTGGCGCGGCAGCTCGCAGAGCGACGGCGATCCGGCCGTGCAGGCGGGCGTGAAGCTCAGTGCGTCCACCGGCTGGTATGGCTCTGCGTGGGGCTCGGGTGTCTCGTTCCGGCCGGACAACGGCGCGCGCAGCGAGTTTGATCTTGTCGCCGGCTGGAGCGGGGCGGTGACGCCGGACTGGAGCGTGGACGTCAACCTCACCCGCTACGTTTATCCGTCCGCCACGGTCGATCTGGACTGGACCGAGCTCAATGGCACCGTCACCTGGCGGCAGCGCGTCTGGGTGCAGGTCGGCGTCTCCGACAACGCGCTGGCCGGTGGCCATGGCGGCACCTACGCCCAGCTCGGTGCGCGCCTGCCGCTGGGGGAGCAGTGGCGTATCGAAGGGGCGGTGGGCCACTACTGGCTGGACAGCGCGCAGGCCGATGACTACCTGCACGGCCAGCTCAGCGTGGTGTGGCGCGTGCACGGACCGTGGGAGCTGCGCGTGACCGGGCATGACACCGACGGCGCCGCCAGGCGGCTGTTCCCGGGCAACGCGGGATCGCGCGTCGAGGTCGCGCTGCAGACGAGTTTCTGAGGTGCGCGGGCGCTACGCCCGCCGCCTTGCCTGCGACATCGCCCAGATGCCCATCGCCACCACCGCAACGCAGGCACCGGTGACGCACACACCGGTCCAGCCGAAGCGATCAAAGACCTGCGCCGAGACCAAGGAACCCAGCGAGCCACCGATGAAGTAGCCGGTCATGTAGCCGGCATTGAGCCGGTTGCGGGCCTCCGGGCGCAGCGCATACACCACGTTCTGGTTGCTCACGTGCAGCAGCTGCGCGGCCAGGTCGAGCACGATCACGCCCAGCACCAGCGCGATCAACGAGTGCGCGGAAAAGCCCAGCGGCAGCCACGATGCGGCCAGCAGCACCAGCGCCACGGTAGTCGCCAGGGCGGCCTTGCCACGGTCGGCCATGCGCCCGGCCACGCCCGCGGCCAGCGTGCCGGCCGCACCGACCAGCCCGAACAGGCCGATCGTCGCATCGCTGTAGCCATAGGGCTCGGCCGCCAGCAGGAACGCCAGCGGCGTCCAGAAGATCGCGAACATCGCAAAGCTCAGCGCGCCCAGTACGGTACGCAGGCGGAACACCGGCTCCTGCGCGAACAGGGTGCCGATCGAGCGCAGCAGCTGCAGATAGCCCAGCCCGGCGGTCTGATGGAAGCGCGGCAGATGCCGATAGAGCATGCCGGTGGTCAGCACCAGCGCGGCCGCGGCGATCCAGTACACCGTGCGCCAATCGCCCAGCGAGGACAGCGCCCCGGCCACGGTGCGTGCCAGCAGAATGCCGAGCAGCAGGCCGCTCATCACCGTGCCGACCACCTGGCCGCGCTCCTCCGGACGCGCCAGCGTGGCCGCGAATGGCACCAGCACCTGCGCCACCACCGAGAACAGGCCGGTCAGCGCGGTGCCCACCAGCAGCCACACGAACTGATGGCTGAGCGCGCTCAGCACCAGGCCGGAGGCCGACAGCAGTGACATCACCACGATCAGCCGGCGGCGCTCGAACAGATCGCCCAGCGGCACCAGCAGGATGAGGCCGGCGGCATAGCTCAGCTGGGCGACGGTCACCACCGTGCCGGCACGTGCGAAGGACACCCCGAACTGCCCGGCGATGGTGTGCAGCAGCGGCTGCGCGTAATAGTTGCTGGCGACGGCCACACCGGTGGCGAAGGCCATCAGCAGGACCTGCCAGCGGCTGAGCGGGGAGGGCACGTCGTGGGTCATGACGGGCTCCGGATAAGAAGGGGCGCCAGTGTCCGCCTGATCCACAAATGAGGGAAATGAATAGTTATCATCCGATGCATCTGAAAATGAGATGGCGTGATGAACCTCAAGCAGCTCGAGTTCGCGGTCGCGCTGGCCGAGGAGGGCAACTTCACCCGTGCCGCGCAGCGCTGCCACGTCGTGCAGTCGGCGCTGAGCCACCAGATCGCCCATCTCGAGGACGAACTGCAGGCCACGCTGTTCGAGCGCCTGCCGCGTCAGGTCAGGGTAACGCCCGCCGGTGAAGCACTCTTGACGCACGCACGCCAGGTGCTCGCCTCGCTGCGGCATCTGCGCGATGACGTTGCCGCCGTCGGTGGCCAGGTGCGTGGCATCCTGCACATCGGCCAGATCACCTCGTTGACCGCCGTGGATCTGGTCGCCTGCCTGGCGACGTTCCATCGGCGCTATCCGCAGGTCGCGTTCCGCCTGCGCATGGACAAGAGCGAGGTGCTGATGGCCGATGTGCGCGAGCGGCGGCTGGATGTGGCGCTGGTGGGCTTGTCGCCGGGCACGCCGATCGAGGGCGCCCAGCATCGATTGCTGGCCGAGGAATCGATGGTCGCCGTGCTGCCGCCGGCCCATCCATTGGCGACGCGCAGACGGCTCTCGCTGGCGACGCTGGCCGAGCTTCCGCTGGTGGATTTCCCGCAGGGGAGTGGGGCCCGCCGGCAGACCGACGAGGCCTTCGCCGCCGCCGGACTGCCCCATCGGGTGCCGTTCGAGATCAATCACATGGCGCTGGTCGAGCGCTTCGTGCAGCAGGGCCTGGCAGTCGGCATCGTGCCGCAGGCGATCGCCGCCGGTTTCAGCGGCGTTGCCTGTGTGGCGATCCAGGGTGCACCGACCCGGCGCGTGCATGCGGTCTGGTCGAACCTGCCCACGCCGGCGGCGCGGGCCTTCATGGAGGAACTGCTGCAGCACGTGGCCCCGACACCGGCGCCACGCACCAACACCGCCCTCAGGCGGCGCGCACGCGCAGGGTCAGGCCCTTGAGGAAATTGCGCAGCATCTGGTCACCGCAGGCGCGGTAGTTCTTGTGGTCCGGCTGGCGGAACAGCGCGGACAGCTCCGGCTTGGAGACCGAGAAACCGGCAGCGTCGAACACTTCGTGCATGTCCACGTCCTTCAGCTCGAAGGCGACGCGCAGCTTCTTCAGCACCAGGTTGTTGGTGATGCGCTTTTCCACCGGGCGGACCGGCTGGCTCTCGTCGCGGCCGCGGAAATGCACGATCAGGCCATCCAGGAAATGCGCCAGGGTGCGGTCGTCGCAGGGCACGAAACCTTCTTCGTCTTCCTTGCGCAGCCAGCCGGCCACATCGGCCTTGTCGACCACGAAGGCCGGATCGGCCAGGGCACAGGTGTCGGCGATCATGCCGTCGCTGAGGTCGAGCATGTAGCGGATGCTGCGCAGTACATCGTTGTTGATCATGGGACGTCCAATACCGCCGGCGCGGCTGCGCGGCTGGCGGCCATTTTACCCCGTGCCGGGCGCGCGGCCGGCTGCGACCGGTGGTCGCTGTCATCTGGCTGCCATGAAAGTGAAGCACAGTGCCGCGATCAGGCATCGACAGGCAGTGGAGCAGGCAATGCGCAGGTGGCAGGTACTCGGGTGTGTGGGCATGTTGCTGGCGGGCCAGGCAGGGGCGCAGGCCCCTTATGTGGCGCTGGAACAGCGGCTGGATCCGCAGGCGCTGGCCGAGGTCGGGCTGACCCCGGGCCAGTTGCAGACGCTGAACCGCCTGCTGCGCCAGGCCGAGGCCGACGCCCCGGCACCGGTGGCCGTCGCGGCGGCGCCGGCCGCAGGCCCGGGTCTGCCAACGCCCGCCCCGATGTTTCCCGGGCTGGACGATGGCCCGATCCACGCCAAGGTCACCGGCCAGGTGGACGGCTGGGCCCCCGGCACCGTGTTCACCCTCGACAACGGCCAGCAGTGGCAGGTGCTCAAGGGCGAGATGACGCTCAAGACCGCCCGCAGCAACCCCGAGATCGTCGTGGTGCCGGGCATCGCCGGCCGCTGGTTCCTGCAGGTGGATGAGGACCTGCCCAAGGCGCGCGTGTTCCGCATCCGCTGACGCGACGACCCTGAGCGGCAGGCAGCGGAGCAGCGCCCGGCTCTGCACCGGGCGGGCATCGGTGCGAAAATGGTCGGGATCTTCACGGAGTACCTCGATGACCCGTACCGCTCTGATTACCGGCGCCACCTCCGGCTTTGGCGCCGCCGCCGTCCACCGTTTCGCCCAGGCCGGCTGGCGCGTGATCGCCACCGGGCGCCGGGCCGACCGCCTGCAGCCGCTGGTCGATGCCTACGGTCCCGAGCGCGTGCATGCCGCGGTGTTCGACGTGCGCGACAGCGTGGCGATGGAAGCGGCCCTGGCCGCCCTGCCGGCCGGGTTCGCCGACATCGACCTGCTGGTCAACAATGCCGGCCTGGCCCAGGGCACCGCCCCGGCCCAGAGCGCCTCGCTGGAAGACTGGCGCACCATGATCGACACCAACGTCACCGCCCTGGTGACGCTGACCCATCGCCTGTTGCCGCAGCTGGTCGCGCGCAAGGGCGCGATCATCAACATCAGTTCGGTCGCCGGCGTGTACCCGTATCCGGGCGGCAACGCCTATGGCGGCACCAAGGCCTTCGTCAGCCAGTTCTCGCTCGGCCTGCGCTCGGATCTGCACGGCAGTGGCGTGCGCGTGACCACGATCGAGCCGGGCATGGCGGAAACCGAGTTCACCGTGGTCCGCACCCATGGCGACCAGGCGGCCTCGGACAAGCTCTACACCGGCGCCAACCCGATGACCGCCGAGGACATCGCCGAGCAGATCTTCTGGGTCGCCTCGCTGCCGGCACACCTGAACATCAATCGCCTCGAAGTGATGCCGGTCAGCCAGTCGTTCGCCGGCTTCCAGGTCGCGCGCGACTGATCGCAGGCCCCGGCGATTCCGGCTGTCGGTCATTCCGCCCCGCCGGCGATTCCAACCCGCCGGCGATTCCGACCCACGGGTGATTCCGACCCACGGTAGCTGCCGACCGTGGGTCGGCAGGCTCCCCGATCATCCCTCCCGCGCCGTCCACACCGCCAGCTCATACCCATCCGGGTCGCGGAAATGAAACCGGCGCCCGCCCGGGAAATCGAACGCGGCCCGGCAGATCGCCGCGCCGGCCGCCTGCAGCCGTTGCTGCGTGGCGACCAGGTCATCGGCATACAGGATCACCAGGGGCCCACCCGGTTGCACCGCTTCGCCCGTGGTGAAACCACCGGTCAGGCGTCCATCGTTGAACTCGGTGTAGGCCGGGCCGTAATCGGTGAACGTCCAGCCGAAGACTTCAGCGTAGAACGCTTTGCTGCGCGCGATGTCGGCCACGTTGAACTCAATGTTGTCGATGCGGCGATCGTTGCCGTGTGCGGTGCTCATGGATGCTTCTCGTTGAAAGGAGCCCCAGCATCGCCACCCCCGCCGCGCCGGTCTTGAACAAAACGGCCAGTCAGCGACGCCACTGCGCGCACAACGCCGCCGCCCCGATCCCCGCCAGAGCCCGCACCTCGCGGCTCAGGTGCGACTGGTCGGCGTAGCCCACATCCGCCGCCAACCCCGCCAGCCCCTCCCTCGGCCTCGCCCGGGCCAGCGCCAGGAACCGCTGCAGCCGCAGAATCCGCTCCAGCATCTTCGGCCCATAGCCGAACTGCTCATGGCATAACCGGCGCAGGCTGCGCGTGCTTACCTGCAGCGCCGAACCGATCGCGGCCAGATCGTGGCCACCGGCCCGCACCTGCCCGAACACCCGCGCCGCCACCGCGTGCCGGCCACCGGTAGAGCGGGGCAGCCCGGCCAGCGCCTGCACGAACAACCGCTGCCGCGCATCGCCATCGCCCACGTCATTCAACCGCGCCGCCAGCTGCCGGGCCTGGGGTCCCAGCACCGCATCCAGCTCCACGGCGGTGCCCACCAGCTCGTCCAGCGGCACACCCAGCCAGGCCCGCGCCGCGCCGGGCTGGAAGCGCGCGCCCAACACCTGCGCGCCGGGCATCAACTGCGGGTGTGCGGCCACCACATCCGGGCCCACCACATACAGCCGCCCATCGCGCCACAGGATGTCCACGCAGCCATCAGGCAGCACCGCGACCTCACCGTTATGGCCCACCGGGAGATCGCTGCGCCACAGCTGCCCGAAACAGCCCTGCAGCGGAGCAGGTGCCACCCATTCGCGGTAGCGACCGGTCGCACCGGCAACGCCGGGAAGGTCATCAGAATCGGGGCGGGAAGACATGCTTGGACGATAGCGCATCGCCAGGGGGGCGCCAGCAAGGGTGCTGCACGAAACAAGAACGCCGACCCAAGGGCCGGCGTTCGGGGTGCATCTGGAGCAGGAGCCCCCTCGGAGTGCAAGGGCGCGCGGCTACTGCGCCTTGATCGCCATCGCCTGCAGCCCCGTCCCATCCAGCTTCTGCTTGGCTTCGGCCAGCTCGCCCGCGCTGCCATACGGCCCCATGCGCACGCGGTACACCGTCTTGCCGTTGATCTGCGCCGATTCCACCCGTGCAGCCAGGCCGATCATCGCCAGCTTGGCCTTGGTCGCTTCGGCATCGCCGGAAGCACCGAAGGCGCCGGCCTGCAGGATGTAACGCACGTT
Source organism: Stenotrophomonas sp. TWI1149 (assembly GCF_039673155.1). Classification (NCBI taxonomy): domain Bacteria; kingdom Pseudomonadati; phylum Pseudomonadota; class Gammaproteobacteria; order Lysobacterales; family Lysobacteraceae; genus Stenotrophomonas; species Stenotrophomonas sp. TWI1149. The sequence goes on along the minus strand of NZ_JBDJLB010000019.1, from coordinate 24,823 downwards.
GCCCGCGGCCGGAGTGGCGGCGGCAGCCGACGCGGTCGCGGCCGGTGCATCCGGCTTCGGTGCGTTGGCGACCGCGGTGGGTGCCGATGCGGCCGGTGCCGGCGTCGCCGCCGGACGTTCATTCACCGGGGCCGGCAATGCCGCAGCGCTGACCGGCGCCGGCGACGTGGTCGCCGCGGTACTGGTCGGCGCCGGTGCGGGCGGCAACGGGCGGCCTTCCAGCGCCGCCTGCGCCCGCTGCGCTTCCGCCTTGGCACGGCGCTGATCTTCGGCGCGTGCGCTGGCCGCCAGCTCGGCATCGGACATTTCCACTTCCTTGCCGGGCAGCAGGGTGTAGAAGTCGTACTGCGTCGCCGCCGGCTTGGCCGCTTCGGCAGGCTTGGCAGCGCCCGGCTTGGGCAGCTCGGTGCCGACGTCGGTCTCGGCGTCGCTCACCGGGGCCGGCTGGGCGTTCGGGTCCGGCTGCGGGCCGACCCGCAGGAAGCCATCACCCTCGTTCTTGAACAGGTTCGGTGCCGCCAGGAACACCACGGCCGCAATCGCCACACCCGCGACCAGCCACACCCATCCCGGGGTGCCCTGGTTGCTGTTGCGCCGTGCCTGGCTCTTGCCGCGTCGTGCTGCCATTTACTGCTTCTCCACTGCTTACATTTTTTCCGGGGCGGATACGCCCAGGATGTTCAGACCATTGGCCAGGACCTGGCGCGCGGCGCAGGCCAGCGTCAGCTTGGCGTTGCGTTCGCTTTCGTCGGCCACCAGTACCTGCGTGCCGTGATACCACGTGTGGAAGGCGTGCGCCAATTCACGCAGATACTGCGCGATCAGGTGCGGTTCCAGCGCGAGGCCGGCCGCTTCGACGACTTCCGGGAAGCGCGACATTTCCACCATCAGCCACAGCGAGGCGTCGTCGCCCAGCGAGGACAGACCGGTCAGACCCGCAGCCGGCGTGTAGCTCAGGCCCTTCTCCTGCGCCTGGCGCAGCAGGCTGCAGACGCGGGCATGCGCGTACTGCACGTAGAACACCGGATTGTCGTTGCTCTGCTGGCGGGCCAGATCGATATCGAAGGTCAGCTGCGAATCGGGCTTGCGCGCGATCAGGAACCAGCGGGTGGCATCGCGGCCGGCTTCTTCGATCAGGTCGCGCAGGGTCAGGTAGCTGCCGGCACGCTTGGAGAGCTTCACTTCCTCGCCACCGCGCATCACCGTCACCATCTGGTGCAGCACGTATTCCGGCCAGCCCTTCGGGATGCCGACGTCCAGCGCCTGCAGGCCGGCACGCACGCGCGCCAGCGAACCGTGGTGGTCCGCACCCAGCTCGGTGATCGCGCGCTCGTAGCCGCGCTGCCACTTGGAGAGGTGGTAGGCCACGTCCGGCAGGAAGTAGGTGTAGGTGCCGTCGGACTTGCGCATCACGCGGTCCTTGTCGTCACCGAAGTCGGTCGAGCGCAGCCACAGCGCGCCGCCTTCCTCGTACGTATGGCCGGCCGCGTTGAGCTGGGCGACGGTCTCTTCGACCTTGCCATCCTTGTACAGCGAGCTTTCCAGGAAGTAGATGTCGAAATCCACGCCGAACGCAGCCAGGTCCTGGTTCTGCTCGTTGCGCAGGTAGGCCACCGCGAAGCGACGGATCGCATCGAGGTTGTCCGGGTCGCGCTCGCCGACCACCGAGTGGCCTTCCAGCTCCACCGTGGCGCCGGCCAGGTAGGCGTTGGCCACGTCCTGGATGTAATCGCCGCGGTAGCCCGCTTCCGGCCAGCCGGCATCGTCGGGCTTGAGGCCCTTCGCACGCGCCTGGGTGGACAGCGCCAGGTTTTCGATCTGCACGCCGGCGTCGTTGTAGTAGAACTCGCGCTTGGCGTTCCAGCCGTTCACTTCCAGCAGGCGCGCCAGGCAGTCACCGATCGCCGCCGCGCGGCCGTGGCCGACATGCAGCGGACCGGTCGGGTTGGCCGACACGTATTCCACGCCCACGGTGCGGCCGTTGCCGCTCAGGTTGTGGCCGTAATCGGCGCCTTCCTTGAGCACGCCGGCCGCTTCGCGCTGGTAGGCGCTGGGGGCGAGGTGGAAATTGATGAAGCCCGGGCCGGCGATCTCGACGCGGGCCACGTCATCGCTCTTGGGCAGCGCATCGAGCAGCGCCTGGGCCAGGGCGCGCGGGTTGCTGCGCGCCGGCTTGGCCAGCAGCATCGCGGCGTTGGTGGCGAAATCGCCGTGCTCACGGGTCTTCGGGCGTTCGACCACGAATTCCGGGGTCAGGGTATCGGCCGGCAGAGTGCCGTTGGCGCGCAAGGCTTCGATGCCTTGGCTGATCAGGGCGCGGAGGAGATTTTTCACAAGGCCTGCTTTGGGACTGGAGCGGCGGAATCGGCAATTTTAGCCCAGAAGCCAGCCCGATCCATTGAACCGGGCCCCAGCGGCCGCGTTTCCCACGCCGGATCAGGCCGTTCCGGTGCCCATCCAGCCGCGCGCGGCCATCGATACCGGGGCCCCGTCGCCGATAACGACATGGTCGAGCAACCGGATATCCACCAGCGCCAAGGCCTGCTGCAGCAGCGTGGTGATCCGGCGGTCCTCCAGCGAGGGCTCGGCGCTGCCCGAGGGATGGTTGTGGCTGACGATCACCGCGGCCGCGTTGTGCAGCAGGGCGCGGCGGACCACTTCACGCGGGTAGACCGCTGCCGCATCCACCGTCCCGCTGAACAGCTCCTCGCAGGCCAGCGTGCGGTGCTGGTTGTCCAGGAACAGCGCGGCGAACACCTCGTTGGGCCGCGCCCGCAGCCGCTGTTTGAAGTAACGGCCTGCGGCGGCGGGATCGCGCAGGCTTTCGCCCCGGGCCAGCTCGGCAGCCAGATGCCGATGCGCGAGCTCCAGCCCGGCCACCAGCTTGCAGCTGCGGGCCGGCCCAAGGCCGGGCAGGGCCGCCAGCGCGCTGGCCGGCAGGTCGAGCAGGTTGCGCAGGGGGCCGTGGGACTGCAACAGATCGCGGGCGGTTTCGACCGCGTCCCGGCCGCGCAGGCCTGAGCCGAGGAAGATCGCGAGCAGTTCGGCATCGGACAGGGCGCCGGCACCTTGGGCCAGCAGTTTTTCGCGGGGACGCTCGGCGCTGGGCCAGTCTCGGATCGACATGGCCCCAGTGTCTGTGGGGGGCGGCGGATTCACCATCGGTGAACCGGGCGCCAACGTGTCGGTAAATGCAGGGCAACGTGCCACGTCCGGCGATTCCTTATGACGAAAACCTGCCTCCTTATGCCGCTGGCGCATCAGGCGGTTTACGGACCATCGGGTAAGCTAATCGCCTCGGTTCGACAGGAACACCCAAGGTGGCTGACTCCCCCCAGGCTTCTCCGGCGGCCGCGCGCCCGTTGGAAGGCCAGAAGCTGTTGTTGTGCGTTGGTGGCGGGATCGCTGCCTACAAGTCGCTGGAACTGGTGCGCCGCCTGCGCGATGCCGGGGCCCAGGTGCAGGTCGCGATGACCGCCGGGGCCCAGCAGTTCGTCACCCCGCTGAGCTTCCAGGCGCTGTCCGGCCAGCCGACCCGCACCACGCTGTGGGACAGCGCGGCCGAGCAGGCGATGGGCCATATCGAGCTGGCCCGCTGGGCCGACCGCATCGTGGTCGCACCGGCGACCGCCGATCTGCTCGCGCGCCTGGCCCACGGCCACGCCGATGACCTCGTCACCACCCTGTGCCTGGCCACCACCGCGCCGCTGACCGTGTGCCCGGCGATGAACCACCGCATGTGGCTGCACCCGGCCACCCAGGCCAACATCGGCCTGCTGCGCGAGCGCGGTGCCCAGGTGATCGGGCCGGAAGACGGTCCGCTGGCCGAAGGCGAGTCCGGCCCGGGCCGGCTCACCGAACCGCACGCGATCGTGGCCGCGCTGGCCGGGCTGCACGCGCCGGCCCCCGCCGAGCCGCCGGCGAGCAGCGAGCTGAAGGGTCTGCGCGTGCTGATCAGCGCCGGTCCCACCTATGAAGACATCGATCCGGTGCGCTACGTCGGCAACCGCAGCAGCGGCAAGATGGGCTACGCGCTGGCCGCCGCCGCCGCCCGCCTGGGCGCGCAGGTGGTGCTGGTCAGTGGTCCGGTCCAGCTGGCCACGCCCGCCGGCGTGCAGCGCGTCGACGTGCGTTCGGCCGCGCAGATGCGTGAAGCGGTGCTGGGGGCGCTGCCGGCCGACATCTATATCGGTGCGGCCGCGGTGTCCGATTACACCCCGCGCCAGATCGCCCCGCAGAAACTCAAGAAGACCGCCGGCAGCCAGAGCCTGACCCTGGAACTGGTGCGCACCCCGGACATCCTGGCCGAGGTCGCCGCGCAGACCAACGCGCTCAAGCTGGTGGTCGGTTTCGCTGCCGAGACCCACGACGTGGAGAAATACGCGCGTGGCAAGCTGGTGGACAAGCGCCTGGACCTGGTGATCGCCAACCAGGTCGGGATCAGCACCGGCGGTTTCGAAAGCGATGAAAACGCGGCCACGGCCTACTGGCAGGGCGGCGAACAGGTGTTCCCCGGCACCTCCAAGGCCGTGCTGGCCGAACAACTGTTGTCCCTGATTGCCCAGAGGTTGCATGCATGACCATCGATTCCTCCCTGCAGCCGCTGCAGGTCAAGCTGCTGGACCCGCGTTTCGGCGACGAATGGCCGCTGCCGGCCTACGCCACCGAGCACAGCGCCGGGCTGGATCTGCGCGCCGCGCTGGAGACCGAGCTCACCCTGCAGCCCGGCGACACCGCGCTGATTCCCAGCGGCATCGCGATCCATATCGCCGACCCGAACCTGGCCGCCGTGGTGCTGCCGCGCTCCGGCCTGGGCCATCGCCACGGCATCGTGCTGGGCAACGGCACCGGCCTGATCGACGCCGATTACCAGGGCCCGCTGCTGATCAGCGCCTGGAACCGCGGCCGCGAACCCTTCACGCTGCAGCCCGGTGATCGCATCGCCCAGCTGGTGGTGCTGCCGATTGCACGCGTGGCGCTTCAGGTAGTGGATACTTTCAGCGACAGCGCCAGGGGAACGGGTGGATTCGGCCATACCGGGGTGCGCTGACAGGGGAGCTTCATGAGCAAGGCGAAGGCGGAAGGACGGCCGCAGTGGACGACAGGGCGCTCGGTGCCGCTGTTGGCCGTGCTGCTGGTGCTGTTGGCGGTCTGGTTCGGGTGGAGCGGTGTGCGCCAGTGGCGCCAGGCCGCCGTGGGTGCGGAGCTTGAGCAGTCGCGCGACCGTGTGGTCGAGGGCCTGCAGACGGCCCTGACCGGGCAGCTCGGCAAACTGGCCACGCTGCTCAAGACCGAGCGCGTTGCAACTGCACTGGCCAGCGGCAACGCCCAGGCGGCCGCCGTCGCCATTCGCGAAGGCTGGCCGGGCGTGGAGGACGTCCAGATCCTCACCGCCGATCTGGATGTGGCCTACGCCGATCCGAAGGCCTTCGGTTACTCGCGCCTGGCGCTGCTCGAAGCGGCCATCGCCGATAACGCGCCGGTCGCCCGCGTGGTGCGTGATGCCGGCGGGCAACGTCTTGGTCTGGCGGCGGCGATCGATCTCGGCCCGCAGGGCGCGGCCGTCGTCTATATCCGCCAGCCACTGCTGCGCCTGACCGGTGTGTTCGACAAGGTCGCCGTGCCGGGCGACGGTTACCTCGCCCTGCGCCAGGGCAGTCACAACGTCGTCGAACAGGGCAGCCGCGGGCTGTCCGGCGGCGCTGAAGCGCTGGCGCGCCCCATCGGGCGCAGTGGGCTGCGTCTGTCCGCCGCCGTGCCGGATATCGAACCGGGTCCGTTGGGGCTGGGGGCGATCCCCAGTGCGATCGTCGCCGTGTTGCTGCTGTTGATCGCCGGGCTGCTGGTGCTGGGCAAGGGCAAGGTGCCGTTGCCGCGCCGCCGCGGTGCGGCCGAGAGTGCCACCGACACCGGCCCGACCCTGAGCGAAAGCCTGGCCCAGGCCCCGCTGGCGGCGGCCGCCGTCGAACGCGTTGACGACGCGACGCCGCCACCGCCGTCCGTCCCGGGCGAGGCGGTCGCGGCCGAGATCTTCCGCGCGTACGACATCCGCGGCATTGTCGGCCGCGAGCTGACCCCGAAGGTCGCCGCCCTGATCGGCCAGGCGATCGGCTCGGTGCTGCAGGTCCAGGGCCTGCGCGACATCGTGGTCGGCCGCGATGGCCGCCTCTCCGGCCCCGAGCTCACCGCCGGGCTGATCGAAGGCCTGCGCCGCGCCGGCTGCAACGTCACCGACATCGGCCTGGCGCCGACCCCCGTGGTGTACTTCGCCAGTTACCACCTGCGCGCGGGCAGCTGCGTGGCGGTGACCGGCAGCCACAATCCGCCCGATTACAACGGCTTCAAGATCGTGGTCGGTGGCGAAACGCTGTCCGGCGATGCGATCACCGAGCTGTACCACCGCATCCGCGATGGCCAGCTGCACGTGGCGTCCGAACCGGGCAGCTTCCAGACCCGCGAGGTCAACGCCGATTACATCCAGCGCATTGCCGATGACGTGCAGCTGGACCGCCCGCTCAAGGTGGTCGCCGATGCCGGCAACGGGGTGGCGGGCGAGCTCGCCCAGCCGCTGCTGGAAGCGATCGGTGCCGAGGTCATTCCGCTGTACTGCGATGTGGACGGCACCTTCCCCAACCACCATCCGGACCCGAGCGATCCTGACAATCTGGAAGACCTGATCCAGACCGTGAAGCGTTTCGATGCGGACCTCGGCCTGGCCTTCGATGGCGACGGCGACCGCCTCGGCGTGGTCACCCGCGAAGGGAAGATCATCTACGCGGATCGTCTGTTGATGCTGTTCGCCGCCGACGTGCTGATGCGCAACCCGGGCGCGCTGGTGATCTACGACGTGAAGTGCAGCGGCAAGCTGTCCGACTACGTGCTGCGCAATGGCGGCAGCCCGCTGATGTGGAAGACCGGCCATTCGCTGATGAAGGCGAAGATGCGCGAGACCGACGCCGAGCTGGCGGGCGAGATGAGCGGGCACTTCTTCTTCAAGGAGCGCTGGTTCGGCTTCGACGACGGCCTGTACGCCGCCGCGCGCCTGCTGGAGATCCTGGCCCAGCGCGAGGAGACGCCGTCGGAGGTACTCGACGAACTGCCCGACAGCGTCTCCACCCCCGAGCTGAAGGTGCCGGTCGACGCGGGCACGCCGCATGCCCTGGTGTCGCTGTTCGTGTCGTCGGTGCAGGTGGAGGACTCGCCGTTCGCCGGCGCGCGCCTGTCCACCATCGATGGCCTGCGTGCCGACTTCCCCGATGGCTGGGGCCTGGTGCGTGCGTCGAACACCACCCCGGTACTGGTGCTGCGTTTCGAGGCCGATGACGAGGCCGCGCTGGAGCGCATCAAGGCGCTGTTCCGCGCGCAGCTGCAGCCGTTGCTGCCGGGTGTGGCGCTGGGCTTCTGATCTGCGTGGGTACCGACCAACGGTCGGTACCTACCGCAGCGATCAGCGGTACTACCTACCCTGGCGATCAGCGGTAGTGCCGGCCGCTGGCCGGCCCTTCGCATTCCTTGAACGTGACGTGGAGCCGGCCAGCGGCCGGCACTACCTTGCATCCACGCGCATGGACATCCACGCCATGCGTGGATGCCTTTGATCACCCCTTGAACCGCAGACCCACGCCGGGCTCGGTGAACAGATACCGCGAATCCAGCGCGGAATCGCCCAGCTTGTGGCGCAGCTTGCCGACCAGGATGCGCAGGTAATGCGTATCGTGCTGGTGCGTCGGCCCCCAGATCTCCTGCAGGATCTGCGGCTGGGTCACCACCCGCCCGGCATTGCGCAGCAGCAGGGACAACAGCGCGTACTCCTTGCGCGTCAGCGCCACCGGCGCACCGTCCAGCATCACCTCGCGCCGGACCAGGTCGATATGCAGGTGCCCATCGTCGAACTGCGGCAGCACGCCCTCGCTGGACACCGTGCGCGAGCGCAGCAGCCCGCGCACGCGCGCCATCAGCTCCTGCGTGCCGAACGGCTTGGTCACGTAGTCGTTGGCGCCGGCATCCAGCGCACGCACCTTCTCGGTCTCGCTGGCCCGTACGGTCAGCATGATCACCGGCACCTGGCTCCACTGGCGCAGTTCACCCAGCACCTCATGGCCTTCCATGTCGGGCAGGCCGATATCCAGGATGACCAGGTCCGCCCCTTCGCCGACCAGCGCTTCCAGCCCGGCCTGGCCGGTCGCGGCCTGGGACACGCGGTAGCCCTGCGCGCGCAGGCTGATCTCCAGGAAGCGCCGGATCTGCGCTTCATCGTCGATCACCAGCACGCGCGCCGGGGGCACGCCGTGGGAAGCCTCAGGAATCGTCGTTGTCATCGGCAGGGTGGGGATGCAGCAAGGGCAGTGTGATGCGGATCAGGGTACCGCGTCCGTCGCGCCCCGGCAGCGCCTGCACGCTGCCGCCATGCGCGCCGATCATGCCCTGGCAGATGGTCAGGCCCAGCCCGGTGCCGTGCCGGCCCCGGTCGCCACGCTCCACGCTGTAGAACATGTCGAAGATGCGCGCCCGCTCTTCGTCGGGAATCCCGGGGCCGGCGTCGAGCACATCGATGCGCAGCTCGCCTTCGACCAGCCGCGCCTGCACTTCCACTGCCGCGCCGGGCGGGGAGAATTTGGCCGCGTTCTCCATCACGTTGAACACCGCCTGTTCGACCAGCGCCGGATGCACCCAGATCGGGGCCAGCGCAGCCGGAATATCCAGCTTGAGCAGCACATCGGGCTGATAGCGCTGCAGGCGGCGCGCGGCCGAACCGACCAGCTCATCCACGCCGATCCAGTCGCGGTTGATCTGCAGGCCGTCATGGCCGAGCCGGGTCATGTCCAGCAGGTTCTGGATGTAGCGGTCCAGGCGCTCGCCTTCGACCAGGATGGTGTCCAGCAGGGCGCGGCGATCGCTGGCATCCATCGCATCGGCATAGCTGGAGAGGCTGTCGGCCGAGCCGATCATCGCCGCCAGGGGCGAGCGCAGGTCATGTGAGACCGAGGACAGCAACGCCGAACGCAGCCGCTCGGTCTCGTTGCTCACATGCGCTTTCTCCAGATCGGCCACCAGCTGGGTGCGCAGCGCAGCCTGCGCGATATCGTCCACCATCGCCTCGGCCAGCTGGCGCTGCTCGGGCGTCAACCGCGGGGCCTCGCGCGGGAAGCGCATGCCGGCCACGCCGATCGCGCGGTCGTCGCCGTCCAGCAGCGGCAGGAACCACCAGCCGGCGCCGGCCAGCGTATCGGTGAAGCGCCCGCTGGGCTGGCCATGCCGGTGTGCCCAGTCGGCGGCGGCCAGATCGGTGTCGCCCGGTGCGGCGCTGCCACTGGCGCTGGTGTACTGCCCGATGCGCAGCCATGCCGGCGCATCCATCGCCTGTTCCAGCGCTTCACGGCCGGCCTGCGCGACCTGCTCGTTGCTGGGCGCGCTGGCCAGCTGCCGGCCCAGCGCCTGGCGCGCATGCGCGTGCCGGTTGGCGGCGCGCAATGCCACCACCTGCATGCGCAGGCGCGAGGCCAGCCGTCCGGCCACCAACGCGGCCGCCAGGAACAGGAAGACCGTGATCACGCCTTGGCGCGCGCTGATCGCGAAGGTGAAGCGCGGCGCGATGAAGAAGAAGTTGTAGGCCAGGAAGCACAGTGCGGCCGCGATCACCGCCGCACTGGTGCGGCTGCGCGCGGCGACCATCACCACCGCCACGATGAACACCATCGAGAGGTCGTACAGCCCGATCCAGCGCTCGGCGACCAGCGCCACCAGGCAGGCGGCGCCAGTGGCGCCCAGCGCCAGCAGCGCGTCCTTGCCGGCACTGCGGCTGGGAAGGGACAGGCCGGACCGGCGCGCACGCGCTCGCGCCTGCGGCGTGCCGATGATGGTGATCTCGAAATGCGCGCCGCGCCGGATCAGCTGCTGGGTCAGCGTGCGGTTGAGCATGCGCGCCAGCGGGCGCTCCCGGGTTCGCCCCAGCACCAGCGTCGACACGCCATTGTGTGCGGCATGGTCGAGCAGGGCATCGGCAATGCTGGAGCCATGCAGCAGTTCGGCTTCGCCCCCGAGGCGCCGGGCGAGAGCGAAGGCGGCATCGATCTCGCGCCGGGTCTGTTCGTCGTGCGCGCGCGCCTGCACCGTCACCACCGTCCACGGCGCATCACGCCGTTCGGCGATGCGCCGGCCGACCCGGACCAGGTACTCGCTCTGGCCACCGCCATCGATCGCCACCAGTACGCGGCGGCGCAGTGGCAGGTTGCCTTCACCGCGCGCGGCGCGGGTCTCGCGCAGGCTGCTGTCCACGCGGTCGGCCGCTTCCTGCATGGCCAGCTCGCGCAGCGCGGTCAGGTTGGCCGGCGAGAAGAACGCCTGCAGCGCCTGCGCCGCCTGTTCGGGCACGTAGACCTTGCCCTGCTGCAGCCGCTCGATCAGCTCGCGCGGCGGAAGATCCACCAGCACGATGTCATGCAGGCGGTCGAGCACCGCATCGGGCACCGTCTCGCTGACCCGCACGCCGGTGATGCGCATGACCACGTCATTGAGGCTCTCCAGGTGCTGGATGTTGACCGTGGTCCACACATCGATGCCGGCATCGAGCAGTTCCATCACGTCCTGCCAGCGCCGCTCATGGCGACTGCCCGGCACGTTGCGGTGCGCCAGTTCGTCGACCAGCACCAGCGCCGGGCGACGCGCCAGCACCGCATCCAGGTCCATCTCGTCCAGCGCGTGCTGTTGATACTCGCGCTGCAGCAGCGGCACCTGCGGCAATCCCGCCAGCAGCGCCGAGGTTTCGGCGCGGCCGTGGGTTTCCACCAGCCCGATCACCACGTCCACCCCGCGGCGCAGTTGTTCGTGCGCGCGGGTGAGCATGCTGAAGGTCTTGCCAACGCCCGGTGCCGCACCCAGGAACACGGTGAGCTTGCCGCCGGCTTCGCGCTGCAGGCTGTCGGCCAGGGCATCGGCCTGGCGGGTACGGGAGTCGCTCATGGGCGGGGATTGTGCGCCCGGGACGGTACGCAGCGCATCAACGCGTTCCGTAGAGCCGGGCGCTGCCCGGCTGCCCATCCTGCGTATCCAAGGCCAGGTTCAACGTCATCACGTTCACCCGTGGCTGCCCGAACACGCCCCACTGCGGGCCCAGCGTATGCGCCTTCACCAGCGCCGCCACCTGGTCAACCGGCAGCCCACGGCTGCGCGCCACGCGCGCGATCTGCACCTGCGCCGCTGCCGGCGACAGCTCCGGATCCATGCCCGCGCCGGACTGGGTGACCAGATCGCCGGGCACCTGCACGGCGGGCACGCCCTCGCGCGCGGCCACCGCGGTGATCGCGGCCTGCACGCGTTCCCGCAGGGCCGGGTTGCTGCGCGCCATGTTGCTGCCGGCGGCCGCCATCGGATCGTAGTTGGCGGCCGATGGCCGGGCCTGGAAGTAGCCATCGCCGACGAATGGCTGGGCGATCAGCTGCGAGCCGCGCACCTGCCCCTCGCGGAGCAGCAGGCTGCCCTCGGCCTGCGCCGGAAACAGCAGTCCGCTCACGCTGGTGGTGGCCACGGCATAGGCCAGGCCGAGCAGCAGCAGGCTGCTCACGCCGAGCACCAGGGCCGGCCGCCAGGCGCTGTTCTGCTGGAGCTGGGTAGAGGCGGCAGCGCGGATGCGCGCCGGACGGGGAACGGAAGTAGCAAGCGAGCGGTTCATGCGCCGAACACCGAGACAAGGAAGAGGTCGATCAATTTGATGGCCGCGAACGGCAGCAGCACACCGCCGAGCCCGTACACGAGCATGTTCCGGCGCAGCAGCGCGGTCGCCGTGGCCGGGCGGAAGCGCACCCCGCGCAGTGCCAGCGGGATCAGCGCCGGAATCACCAGGGCATTGAAGATCAGCGCCGCCAGCACCGCATTGCGCGGGCTGGACAGGTGCATCACGTTCAACGCCGCCATCGCCGGCAGGGTCGAAGCGAACAGCGCCGGCAGGATCGCGAAGTACTTGGAGACGTCGTTGGCCAGCGAGAAGGTGGTCAGCGCACCGCGGGTGATCAGCTGCTGCTTGCCGACTTCGACCACCGCCAGCAGCTTGGCCGGATCCGAATCCAGATCGACCATGTTGCCGGCTTCCTTGGCGGCCTGGGTACCGGAGTTCATCGCCAGGCCGATGTCGGCCTGGGCCAGCGCTGGGGCATCGTTGGTGCCGTCGCCGACCATCGCCACCAGGCGTCCGCCGGCCTGCTCGGCACGGATGCGGGCGAGTTTGTCTTCCGGGCGGGCCTCGGCGATGTAGTCGTCCACACCGGCCTCGGCCGCGATCGCGGCGGCGGTCAGCGGGTTGTCGCCGGTGATCATCACCGTGCGGATGCCCATCGCCCGCAGCTGCGCGAACTTCTCGCGCATGCCGTGCTTGACCACGTCCGACAGCTCGATCACGCCCAGCACGTGGCGGCCCTCGCATACCACCAGCGGGGTGGCACCGTTGCGTGCCACCTGCTCCACGCGCCCCGCCAGCTCCGACGGCACCGTGCCGCCCAGCTCACGCACATACGCGGTGATCGCATCGGAGGCGCCCTTGCGGATGCGGCGGCCGCCGTCCAGGTCCACGCCGGACATGCGGGTCTGCGCGCTGAACGCCAGATACTCCGCGCGGTCCGGCTCGGCGGTGGTGCAGCCCTGCTCACGCGCCAACCGCACCACCGACTTGCCTTCCGGGGTCGGGTCGGCCAACGAGGACAGCAGCGCCGCCTCGCGCAGCTGGCTGGCATCGATACCGGCCAGTGCATGGAAATGCGTGGCCTGGCGGTCGCCGTAGGTGATGGTGCCGGTCTTGTCGAGCAGCAGCACATCCACGTCGCCGGCCACTTCCACCGCCTTGCCGGATTTGGCCAGCACGTTGGCGGCCAGTGCGCGGTTCATGCCGGCGATGCCGATCGCCGGCAGCAGCCCACCGATGGTGGTGGGGATCAAACACACCAGCAGCGCGATCAGCAGCAGCGGATCAACCTGCACGCCAACGAACGCCCCGATCGCCGGCAGCGTCGCCACCACCACCAGGAAGGTCAGCGTCATCGCCGCCAGCAGCAGGGTCAGGGCGACCTCGTTCGGGGTCTTCTGGCGGTTCGCGCCTTCCACCAGCGCGATCATCCGGTCCAGGAAGCTGTGCCCCGGCTCGGCGGTGATGCGCACGATGATCTGGTCGGAGAGCACTTTGGTGCCGCCGATCACACCGCTGCGGTCGGTGCCGGCCTCGCGCAGCACGGGCGCCGATTCACCGGTCACGGCGGCTTCGTTGATGGTGGCCAGGCCCTGAACGATCTCGCCATCGGCCGGAATCAGCTCCCCGGCACTGACGATCACATGGTCGCCCGGGCGCAGCTCGGCGGCCGGCACCTGGGTCTCGCTGGCGCCGGCATGCGCGGCGGCCAGCCGACGCGCGCTGAGGTCCTGGCGGGCACGCCGCAGCGAGGCCGCCTGGCCACGGCCACGCGCTTCGGCGACGGCCTCGGCGAAGTTGCCGAACAGCACGGTCAGCAGCAGGATCGCGGTGACCGCCAGGCCGAAGCCCAGCGGTGCGTTGCCGGTCACCGTGACCAGCGCGCTGACCACGGTGCCGACCATCACCACGGCCATCACCGGGCTGTGCAGCAGATGGCGCGGCGAGAGCTTGATCACCGCATCGCGCAGGGCGCGGCGCCAGCCGGCGCCATCGAGCAGGCGCTGGCGGCGGTGGGAAGAAACGTTCAACGGATACGTACTCATGGAAGGAGGTCTCAGTGCTGCGTCAGCGACAGGTGGTCGGCGACCGGGCCCAGCACCAGCGCCGGCATGAACTGCAATACGGTGAGGATGACGATCAGCGCGATCAGGGTCAGCGCGAAGGTCGGGGTTTCAATCTGCAGCGTGCCGGCCGATTCCGGCGCACGCCGCTTGGCCGCCAGCTGCGCGGCCACGATCAACGGGATCACCAGCACCGGGTAACGGCCCAGCAGCAGCACCAGGGTGCAGCTCAGGTTCCACCACACCGTGGCATCGCCGAGGCCTTCAAAGCCCGAGCCGTTGTTGGCGAACGCCGAGGTGTACTCGTAGAACACCTGGCTGATGCCGTGGAAGCCGGGGTTGGAGGTGCCGGTGATCGACGGGATCGCCAGGGTCAGCGCGGTGAAGCCCAGGATCGTGATCGGCTGCAGCAGCACCAGCAGCGCGAGCAGGCGCACCTGCGGCGTTTCCAGCTTGCGACCGAACAGCTCCGGGGTGCGGCCGGTCATCAGCCCGGCCAGGAACACGCCCAGCAGCAGGTACACGATGAACTGCTGCAGGCCGCAGCCGATGCCGCCCCAGATCGCATTGACCAGCATGTTGACCATCGGGATGGCGCCGGCCAGCGGACTGAGCGAGTCATGCATGCCGTTGACCGAACCATTCGAGACCTGGGTGGTGATCGCCGCCCACAGGCCCGTTCCATCGGCACCGAAGCGCACTTCCTTGCCTTCCATCAGCAGCGGGCTGGCCGCGGTGGCCGAATGGCCCTCCAGCCACACGGTGGCGGCCACCGACACACTGGACATCGCCAGCATGCAGCCGAATACCAGCCCGGCCAGGCGCCTGCGCCCGGTGAACGCGCCCAGCATGAAGATCACCGCGATCGGGATCAGCAGGATGCCGATCAGTTCCAGTGCGTTGGACAGCGGCGTCGGGTTCTCCAGCGGCATCGAACTGTTGGGGCCGTACCAGCCACCGCCATTGGTGCCCAGCTGCTTGGCCGCGACCATCGCCGCGACCGGGCCGAGCGGCAGCTTCTGCGTCTCGATGCCGGCCGCGGCATCGATCGGCGTCGCCTGCGGACCGGCCGCCAGCGTCGAAGGCACGCCCTGGCTGGTCAGCAGGACCGCCCACAGCAGGCACAGCGGCAGCATGAAGCGCACGCTGGCGCGCACCACATCGGCGTAGTAGTTGCCCACATCGACCCGACGGTCCGCGCTGAGCAGCGCGGCCTGTTCGGCCGGCACGTCCTCGGGACGCGCGCCGAACAGCGCACGCAGGGTGGCCACCACCAGCGCCAGGCCCATCATCGGCGTCACCACCTGCAGGCCGGTGATCGCGGTCATCTGCGAGAAGTAGGACAGCTGCGCCTGGCCCGAATAGTGCTGCTGGTTGGTGTTCGTCAGGAACGACACCATCGTGTGCAGCGCGGTATCCCAGCGCATGTTGGGAATCTGGTCGGGATTGAACGGCAGCCAGGCCTGGGTCATGAAGACCGCCTGCACCAGCACCGCGATCACCACGTTGCTGAGCAGGAAGGCGCCCACGTAGCCACGCCAGGACATGCCGCGCGCCGGGTTCACCCCGAGCAGCCGGTACAGCGGTTTCTCAATCCACCCGAACAGCGCGTCGCCGCGCATCGGGCCACCGCGCATCACCCGGGCGAGATACAGCCCAAGCGGAAAGGCCAGCACGATGCTGGCCAGCAGGATCAACAGGATCTCGGTCATGGTCGGCTCCGGTCAGAAGGTTTCGGGCCGAAGCACGACGTAGAGCAGGTAGGCGGCGGCAACGAGCACCAGCACGCCGCACAGCAGGGAAAGCCAGGCAGACATGGTCGTGGCCTCAAACGCGGGAAAGGGAGCGCGCGGTGCACGGGGCACCGGCGGGGAAGACAGGCAGATACAGGCTCATGGGACGTCCAGGTGGAACCACTCCACGTCAGGCGCTCATGGTCTGCCTGCCCGGCATAAACGCTCCACGCCCCAAACCGGCGCCCCGCGTAAAAAGTGCATAAAAAGGTGCTTCGCCTCATGGATCGGAGCGCCTCACTCCACGGCAACGCAGATGCGCACGGCCGTGTACGTCTGGCCTGGGAACTCCGCCGGAGGGTGGATCCGGTGGCGTCTCCGCTCAGGTTTGTCGCGAGTGTGAGGGCCCCGCAGCGGTGGGTAGGCCCCTCGGCAAATGTCCCCCGGCCGCCGCCTGGCGGCGACGGCCTCCTCCTTGATTTTGCCCAGGAGCCTACCCACCGCTACAGGGCTCGCGTGTGGTGCGCGTGCTGCAACCCTGGGCTTTCAGTGGGGCGCCAATGGTCTGGATACGCGGGGTGCGATGCCCTTGTGGGCGAAATCAAGGAGGAGGGGACGGCCGCAGGCCGGCACCGGGGGACATTCGCCGACAAGGGCATCGCGCCCCGGCGCCCGACCAACCCACCGCCCCCGCTTCCGGAAAAGTTCAGAGCGCGCTTCGTACCTGCCACGAGGATAGGAACCAAAAAAGGCGGCCCAAAGGCCGCCTTCGTTTCAACGCCATCGCACAGCCACCATCACCCGCGCGGATCGCTCCCCACGCCCTTCAGCAACCGATAGCGCTGCAGCGTGCCCTCGATCTCCACGTCCAGTGCCCGGCGCTGCTGCTCGAACGAGGCCTGCATGCGCCGCTGCGTCACCAGCTCGGCGTGCCGCGCGCGGATGCGCTCGGCCTGCTTCTCCGACACCGGCTGCCCATCCAGTTCGCGGTTGCCCGCGCCGGCCAGCAGCGTGACCAGCGCATCGCGCACGCTGGCCACGTTGTAACTGGCGGTGTGGATGTTGTTGTCCAGGATCCCGCTGCGCTCGGCGAACACCCGGCGCAGGTCGTCCTCGCTCTCGTACGTCGCA
Organism: Stenotrophomonas sp. TWI1149; assembly: GCF_039673155.1. Classification (NCBI taxonomy): domain Bacteria; kingdom Pseudomonadati; phylum Pseudomonadota; class Gammaproteobacteria; order Lysobacterales; family Lysobacteraceae; genus Stenotrophomonas; species Stenotrophomonas sp. TWI1149. The sequence goes on along the minus strand of NZ_JBDJLB010000019.1, from coordinate 8,225 downwards.
AGCATCGCCTGCTCGGTGCGCTGGCGGGTCTGCTCGGCGGCCAGGTCCAGGCGCTGCTGCGCGGCCTGCGCCGCGACATCGGCGCGTTCCTCGTCGGTCAACGCGCGCTGCACTTCGCCACTGCGCATGCCGCTGCGCAGGTTGAACTCCTCGCGTGCGTTGTTCACCGCCTCCTGGGGCAGCGCATCACTGCAGATCCGCTCGCTGCCCTTGTTCCAGCAGTACAGCTTTTTCGGCGTCGCGTCGGCCGTGCGCTTCTGCGCCTGGGCAGGCAACAGCGGCACGGCCAGCAGCAGGCCGACAACGGTGAACGTGGCAAACCTGGACATGAAAGCCCCCTGCTCTCAACGCGTAGGACGGCTGCCGTAGCGGGAACGATAGTCCTCCAGCGGCTGCCGGTAGCCCACAAGTTCCGGATTTCCGGAGGCAAAATCAAGCAGGTCGGCCAGCGTGGCCACCGCGACCACCGGAATCCCGGCTTCTTCGGCGACGGCCTGCGCGGCGGAACGGGGGTCGGTCTCCGAAGCGATCTCCTGACGGTCCAGCGCGACCACGATGCCGGCCGGGGTGCCGCCGGCGCCCTTGATGATCGCCAGCGCTTCGCGGATCGCGGTGCCGGCGGTGATCACGTCGTCGACGATGAGCACGCGCTTGCCGTTCATGTCGGCGCCGATCAGGTTGCCGCCTTCGCCATGGTCCTTGGCTTCCTTGCGGTTGAACGACAGCGGCAGGTCGCGGCCGCGCTGGGCGAATTCACAGGCGGTCGCGGTGGCCAGAGGGATGCCCTTGTAGGCCGGGCCGAACACGACATCGAACTTCAGGCCGGTGGCTTCCACGGCATCGGCGTAGCAGGCCGCCAGCTGCGACATGCGCGCGCCGGAGTCGAACCGGCCGGCATTGAAGAAATAGGGGCTCAGACGGCCGGACTTCAGGGTGAACTGGCCGAAACGCAGGGCATCGGCGGTCAGGGCCAGTTGCAGGAAACGGTGGCGATGGTCGCTCATCAAGACTCAATTCAATTCATTTGGAGCGCAAATCCTAATGCATGTCTGCATTTTTCCGCTCGCCGGCCCCTGCGGCCCGGTGTCGCACAGGGTGGCGAGACGATCCCGGGGCGCACCGGGGCAGGCCACCCGCGTCCGTTTCCAGCCAGCCCCTGCAAGGGCCGAAACGGTATGCTCTTGCCGGTATCGTTCCAGACCCGGGTCAGCATGCGCATCATCAGTTTCAACGCCAATGGCATCCGTTCCGCCGCCACCAAGGGCTTCCTCGAGTGGTTCCGCGCCCAGGACGCCGATGTCCTGTGCATCCAGGAAACCAAGGCCCAGGAAGACCAGCTGACCGACCCGATGTTCCGCCCGGACGGCCACCACTGCTTCTACCGCGACGCCATCACCAAGAAGGGCTACAGCGGCGTGGCGATCTACAGCAAGCGCGAGCCGGACCAGGTGATCACCTCGCTGGGCTGGGCCCCGTTCGACGATGAAGGCCGCTACATCGAGGCCCGCTACGGCAATCTCAGCGTCGTCTCCTTCTATATCCCTTCGGGCAGTTCGGGCGACCTGCGCCAGGGCTTCAAGTACGAAGTGATGGAATGGCTGCGCCCGATCCTGGCCGGCTGGCTGGCCAGCGGCCGCGACTACGTGCTGTGCGGCGACTGGAACATCGTGCGCTCCGCGCTGGACATCAAGAACTGGAAGTCCAACCAGAAGAACTCCGGTTGCCTGCCGCCCGAGCGCGACTGGCTCAACGGCCAGTGCGTGGACGCCGACCAGGCGCTGGACCTCGCGGCCGGCCAGGGTTGGACGGATGCCTACCGCCTGCTGCACCCGCAGGGCGAGGACTACACCTGGTGGAGCAACCGCGGCCAGGCCCGCGCCAACAACGTGGGCTGGCGCATCGACTACCAGTTCGTCAGCCCGGGCCTGCGCGACCGCCTGCGCAGCTGCTCGGTCTACCGCGATGAGCGCTTCTCCGACCATGCCCCGTTCACGGTGGACTACGCCCCATGACCGAGGCGGACGCGCCGGTGTCCTACAAGGGGTGGGCCGGGATCAAGCGCGCCTTCGGCACGCCCTCGGCGCTGACGATGGCCTTCTTGGGCTTCGGCAGCGGCCTGCCGTTCCTGCTGATCGCCTCGCAGACCCTGTCCACCCGCCTGCGCGATGTGGGCCTGGACCTGAAGAGCATCGGCCTGATCAGCCTGGCCAGCTTCTTCTACCTGATGAAGTTCGTCTGGGCACCGTTGATCGACCGCTACGCCTTCCCGCTGGTCAGCGCGCTCGGCCGCCGCCGTTCCTGGCTGCTGGCCTCGCAGGTCGGCGTCACCGGCGGACTGTTCGCACTTGCCTTCGTCCGTCCCGAGCTGGGCGTCACCCCACTGGTGCTGTGGGTGCTGGTGGCCTCCTTCGCCGGTGCCACCCAGGATTCGGTGGTCGATGCCTACCGCATCGAGATCGCCCCGGAGAGCGCGCAGGCGGCGTTGGCCGCCACGTACACGCTGGGCTACCGCATCGGCCTGATCCTGGCCGGCGCGGGCGCGCTTTACCTGGCGCAGTTCGAAGGCTGGATCGTGGCCTACCTGGCCATGGCCTCGCTGATGCTGCTGCCCATCATCACCACGCTGGTCTGCCGCGAACCGGTCCAGCCGGAAGTGCGCATCCAGCGCCGGATCGATTTCTTCGGCGCGTTCTGGCAGCCCATCAGCAGCTTCTTCAGCGCCAACGGCGTGGCGCTGGCGCTGGCGCTGCTGGCGTTCGTGGGGCTCTACAAATTCCCCGACCAGGTGATCGGGGTGATGTCCGGTCCGTTCTATCTGGATTCGGGCTTCACCAAGGCCGATATCGCCACCGTCTCCAAGCTGTTCGGCGTGTGGATGGGCATCGGCGGCGCGTTCCTCGGCGGCATCGCGGTGGCCGCGTTCGGCTTCCGCCGCATGCTGCTGGTCGCCGCGCTGGGGGTGGCGCTGTCCAACCTGGCGTTCCTGCTGATGGCGCACAACCCGGGCCAGCTGTGGGCGTTCTATGCGGCGCTGAGCGCGGACAACCTGTTCCAGGGCTTTGCCGGTACGGTGCTGGTCGCCTTCATGTCGTCACTGACCGACCGCAACTTCACCGCCACCCAATACGCGCTGCTGGTCTCGCTGGCGAACCTGCCGGGCAAGTTCGTCGGCGGTGTCTCGGGCTACATCGTCGAAGCGAGCTCCTACAGCACCTTTTTCATCCTCAGCGCCACCACGGTCATCCCGACCCTGCTGCTGCTGATCTGGCTGTGGCCGCGGATCCGGGACCGCAGCACGGCATAAGCGGTTTGCGTGCCGGCAGGGCCTGTTGGATCATGCCGGCACAACGGCCGTGGGGACGGCATCACGCCAACGGGGAGAACGATGGCTGATCTACTGCTGCGGGATGTGGACCCGCTGTTGCTGGAACGTATCCGCCGGATCGCGGCCGCCCGCGGCTGGACCCGCGAGGACACCTGCATGGCGCTGCTGGAACAAGGCCTGTTCGCCAGCGAACTGGAGGTCCGCAGCGGCTTCCACGATCCCGAGGTCGACGCGCTGGCCGCTGCCATCGCGGCCCTGCAGGCCCTGCCGGACGCGCAGGGGCTGTAACGGCGGCAAGCACCGGACGGCGCATCGGCGATCACAGCCGCAGGGCAGCGCCCGCCGCCGTGGCCACTCAGGCCGGGTGGATCGCCCCGAGAATGCGCGGACCCCGCGCGCCACTCACGCTCGGCAGGTTGCCGGGCAATCCGGCCAGGGTGCGCTGCGCCAGCCACGCGAATCCCATCGCCTCCAGGTAATCCGGATCCAGCCCGTGCACCGCGCTGGATTCGATCACCACGCCCGGCAGCCGCGCACGCAGGCGCCGCAGCAGCTGCGGATTGCGCACGCCACCGCCGCAGACCAGCACCCGCGTCGCGCTCGGCAGATGCGCCAGCAGTGCATCGGCCACTGTCGCGGCGGTCAGCTCCAGCAGGGTCGCCTGCACGTCCGCGCCGGAGACCTGCCCCTCGCCCAGCTGCGCCTGCGCCCAGTCCAGGTGGAACTGCTCGCGCCCGGTGCTCTTCGGCGGTGGCAGCGCGAACCAGGGATCGGCCAGCCAGCGGGCCAGCAGCGCCGCATCGACCTGGCCACTGGCGGCGAACGCGCCATCCGCATCGAACGGTGCGCCGCGATGGCGCTGGCACCAGGCATCCATCAGCGCATTGGCCGGGCCGGTATCGAAGCCGCGCGGTGTCCCGTCGCGCGGGATCAGGGTGAGATTGCCGATGCCGCCCAGGTTGAGCACGGCGCGGTCTTCATCGCTGTCGCCCAGCATCGCCAGGTGGAAGGCCGGCATCAGTGGCGCGCCATGCCCGCCGGCCGCCACATCGCGGCGGCGGAAATCGGCCACGGTGGTGATGCCGGTGAGTTCGGCGATGCGGTTGGCGTCGCCGATCTGCATCGTGAAGGCGGGATCGGCCAGCGGCCGGTGGCGCACGGTCTGCCCATGCGAGCCGATCGCATGCACCCGGGTGCGGTCGACCCGCGCGCTGTCCAGCAGGCGGTTGGCGGCCGCGGCGAAGGTGATCCCGACCTGGGCATCGAGCCGGCCGAGCGCGTCCAATGAGGTGATGGTGCCGCCCTCGCCGAGCGCGATCAGCTCGGCGCGGATCGCCGGATCCCAGTCGTGGGTCAGGCCTTCGACAAAGCGGCAGCCGCCCTCGGCGGGGAACTGCACCAGCGCGGCATCGATGCCGTCGGCGCTGGTGCCGGACATCAGGCCCAGGTAGAGCGGGGTAGTGGGATCAACAGCAGAGGTCATGGCCAGGCGGTCCAACGGGTTGCGTGCAGCTTCCGCGCAACCCGTTGCCGCCGTCAATCAATGCGATCAGCCGCGGTTGGACTTGACCGGCTTGCCGGCCTTCGCCGTGGCGGTATCGGCGGCCTTGGCGTCCGGTGCCGGGCTGGCATCGGCGTAGATCAGCTTCTCCATGCCCTGGATGCGCGCCAGCGCCGGGGCGGTCTGCGCACGGAAGGCGGCCAGCTCGGCGCCCTGCAGCGGCTCCGGCGGCGGCATCGTCACCGACAGCGGGTTGCGGTGCACGCCGTTGACGCGGAATTCGTAGTGCAGGTGCGGGCCGGTGGCCAGGCCGGTCGAGCCGACGTAGCCGATCACCGTGCCCTGCGCCACGCGCTGGCCGGTCTTGATCTTGCCGAACCGCGACATGTGCCCGTACAGCGTGGTGTGGCCGCGGCCATGGTCCAGGATCACCACGTTGCCGTAGCCGCGCTGGGTCCCGGCGAACTGCACGCGGGCATCGCCGGCGGCCATGATCGGGGTGCCGGTGCGCGCGGCGTAGTCCACGCCCTTGTGCATGCGCATCTTGCCCAGCACCGGGTGCTTGCGCGCGCCGAAGGTCGAGCTCAGCCGCGCGAACTGGATCGGCATGCGGATGAAGCTCTTCTTCAGCGGCCGGCCGCTGGCATCGAAGTACTCCGACTTGCCGTTGCGGTCGAAGCGGAAGCCGCTGTAGGTCTTGCCGCCCGAGCTGAAGGTCGCCGCGAGGATCTTGCTGGTGTCCACCTTCTCGCCTTCGCGCCAGGTTTCATCCATCACCACGCTGAAGCGGTCGCCCGGCTGCAGGTCCTTGGAGAAGTCGATGTCGTACTTGAAGATCTCGTCGGTCATCGTCGCGATCGCCGAGGGCGACAGGCCCGCCTTGCGCGCGGCGGCATACAGCGAGCTGGTGATCTCGCCACTGGCGACCACGCGGCGAGTCGAGCTCTCGCGCTTGCTCACCGTTTCGGTGATCTTGTCGCCGGCCAGGGACAGCTCCACGCGGTTGTCGGCATCGCGGTCGAAGCGGATCGTGCGCAGCTCACCGGACAGCGGCAGGTCGAAGGCGATCTCCGCGCCGGGGCGCAGCTTGGTCAGCGATTCGCGCACGCCCGGGTGCTCCAGCACCTGGTGCATCACCGTGGCCGGGATGCCGGCCTGGTCGAACAGATTGCTCAGGGTCTGGCCGCGCTGCACGCGCAGCACCTGCCAGCTGTCGCCCGGGGTCTGCTGCTGGCGTTCCAGCGACAGCGGCGGCAACGGCAGCGCCAGGGTCGAATGGCTGACCGAGTAGGGCGAGTCGATGGTGTGCGAGAAGCCGGGGACGATCGTGGCCACCAGGGCGCCGATGGTGGCGAACAGGCTGGCGTGCATCCAGTGGCGGCGGGTCCAGCGCTGGTTGAAGGCCGCGGGAAGATGCTGTTTGAGCTTCCGATGGAGGGCGGTGTCGTGGAGGACGTGGAGACGTTCCTTGAAGCGCTGCTTGCGCGCGCGGCCTTGATCGGAATTGAGCATCGTCGGTCTGTTCCTGGCTGGCCCGGGAGCGCGGGCCCAAACGTCGGTAACATAGACAGGTATAAATACCGCGTCAAACCCTTGTGCCTATTGGCTTTTGTGAAGCACCTGCGGTTAACTTGTACTTAACGTCATTCATATAAATAAGGCATTGCCGGGAGTTGTCACGTGTCCTCGATTGAAGAAGCCATCGCCCTGATCGGGCGGGGCGCCGATGAGATCCTCAAATCCGACGAGCTGCGCCAGCGTCTGGAAAGCGGCCGCCCGCTGCGGGTCAAGGCCGGCTTCGACCCCACCGCCCCGGACCTGCACCTGGGCCATACCGTGCTGTTGAACAAGCTGCGCCAGTTCCAGGACCTCGGCCACCAGGTGATCTTCCTGATCGGCGACTTCACCGGGATGATCGGCGACCCCTCGGGCAAGAACGTCACCCGCAAGCCGCTCACCAAGGAAGATGTGCTGGCCAATGCGCGTACCTATGAAGACCAGGTCTTCAAGGTGCTGGATCGCGAGAAGACCGAAGTGCGCTTCAACTCGGAGTGGTTCGGCAAGATGGCCGCGGCCGACATGATCCGCCTGGCCGGCCAGCACACCGTGGCGCGCATGCTCGAGCGCGACGACTTCGCCAAGCGCTATGCCGCCCAGCAGTCCATCGCGCTGCATGAGTTCCTGTACCCGCTGGTCCAGGGCTACGACTCGGTCGCGCTGGAAGCGGACGTCGAACTCGGCGGCACCGACCAGAAGTTCAACCTGCTGATGGGCCGTGGCCTGCAGGAGCACTACGGGCAGAAGCCGCAGATCGTGCTGACCATGCCGCTGCTGGAAGGCCTGGACGGCGTGGCCAAGATGTCCAAGTCGCTCAACAACTATATTGGTATCAGCGAACCGGCCATCGACATCGTCACCAAGACCATGAAGATCGGCGACGACCTGATGTGGCGCTGGATCGAGCTGCTCTCCTTTGATATCAGCCAGGCCGAAGCCAAGGCCCTGCGCGAGCAGGTCGACGCCGGCGGCTTGAACCCGCGCGAGGTGAAGCTGCGCCTGGCACGTGAGCTGACCACGCGCTTCCATGACGCCGCCGCGGCCGAGCAGGCTATTGCCGGCTGGAACGCCGCCGTCACCGGGCAGGGCGATGTGACCCTGCTGCCGCTGCAGGAAGTGGTCATTCCGGCCGAGGGCCTGCGTATTGGCGCACTGCTGACCGCTGCCGGCCTCACCCCGAGCAACTCCGAGGCCTCGCGCAAGCTCAAAGAGCGTGCAGTGAAGGTGGACGGCGAGGTGGTGGATGACGCCCAGCAGGTGTTCGTGCCCGGTTTCGAGGGCCTGCTGCAGGTCGGCAAGCGCACCTTTGCACGCGTGCTGCTGGTCGCCGCCTAAGCGGCACAAGGGGTTCGGGCGATCCGGACCCCTTTCAGCATGAATGGGAGGGCGGCAACGTGAAAAAATGTCACGTACCCCCTTCACAAACGGCTCCGATAGGGACATACTTTCCCTCCCCCGACGCAGGGGCCACCGCAAGGCGGCAACCGCGAAGGAACAGGACTTCAACTACTTCGAAAGAAGGTGTTGACGGAAACGAAAAGCCTGACATAATAGGCGGCTCGCAACGACGAAAGCCTCTCGGGGCAAACGACGAAGCGGCATCGGCAACAACGCTTCACTACGGTGAAACGGCCTTGAAAAAAGGTGTTGACGAAGCAGATAAGCCGGTCTATAATGGGCGGCTCGCAACGACGGAAACGTCGGGGCACACAGAGGAAGGCGCTGAGGCCAACTCCCAAGTTCTTTGACAGTATGCGCAGGTATCTTGTGAAGGCGCCTGCAGGAAGGATGTATGTCCATCTTGCAGACGTTTGATCAAGCAACATATCAATTGTTTTAAAG
>NZ_JBDJLB010000018.1:0-104068 GCF_039673155.1 Stenotrophomonas sp. TWI1149 | reverse complement strand
CCCCCCCGGCGGGGGGGGGGGGGGGGGGGGGGGGGTGCGCGGCCCCCCCCCCGTCGGGGGGCCCGCCCCCGCGCCGGCCACTACCTGGGGCATTGCGGGAGCCGGCCAGCGGCTAGAACATCAGGTTGATCATCAGCACCACCACCGCCGTATAGATCAACGACAGCGGGGCGCCGACGCGCCACAGCTCGCGCGGGGTGTAGTTGGCCGGGCCGGTGATCATCGAAATCACCGGGTTCGAGGCGGTCATCAGGTTGTTGGATGCCGACAACGCCACGATCAGCGCGAACGCGGTGGGACTGCCACCCGCCGCCAGCGCCAGGTTCACCGCGATCGGCACCATCACGATCGTCGCGCCCACATGGCTGATCACCAGCGAGAACATCGTCGTCAGCAAGGCCAGTGCGATCTCCAGCACCCACACCGGGATGCCGGTCGGCAGGCGGTCGATGGTGTGGCCGGCGATCCACGCCGCCGCGCCGCTGCTGTCCATCGCCCAGCCGAGCGGAATCAGCCCGGCCATCATGAACACGGTTTTCCAGTTGATCGAGGCGTAGGCCTCGTCCATGCGCAGCACGCCGGTCAGCAGCATGCCGGCCACGCCGGTCATCAGGGTCAGTGCCACCGGCAGCTTGGAGGTCAGCGCGATCAGGATGGTGATGGCGAAGATGCTCATCGCGATCTTGAACTTGTGCGGCCGCTGCTCACCCTTCGGGTAGTCGGTCACCACCACGAAGTCGCGGCTCTTGGCCGCCTGCGCCAGGTCGGTCCAGATGCTGTGGAAGACCAGCATGTCGCCCGCGCGCAGCGCTACGTTGCGCACGTCTTCGCGGATCACCTGCTTGTCGCGGTTGATCGCCAGCAGGCTGATGCCGCGCTGCTTGCGCAGGCGCAGGTCCGAGGCGCTCTTGCCGATCACGTCGGAGGTCGGCGGCACCACCGCTTCGGAAATGCCGGCGCGGCTCGGATTGAACAGATCGCCCAGGTGCTTCAGGCGCGAGGACATCCGCAGGAACTGGTTCTGCGCGAAATCGCTGACCTGCTGGCGCGCGCCCATCACGCCGAGCACGCTGCCGACCCAGATCCGCATCTCGGCCGGCGGCGCCAGGCGGGTGTCGTTGCCGGTCTTGAGCGCCAGCAGCAGCGGCGCGTCATGCACGTTCTCGGCCTCGCCCAGGGTCATGCCGACCAGCGGGCTTTCGGCGGTGACCACCAGCTCGAACACGTCGCCTTCGATGCCGTAGGTCTTGGCGAAGTAGCTTTCGGTACGCGATGGGGTGACGCCGTCGTTGGCCAGCGTCTCTTCCTCGACCAGCTTGCGATCACCGAAGTAGCGGAAATACAGCAGCGAGGCGATCAGCAGGGCCACGCCGATCGGCAGCGGCGCGAACATGCGCAGTGGCTCGATGGTGGCCAGGCCCGAGGGCAGGTTGTTGTTGGCCGAGGCCAGCAGATCGTTGAGCAGGATCAACGGCGAGTTGCCGACCATGGTCAGCGCGCCGCCCATCACGATGGCCGCGGCGATCGGCAGCAGCAGGCGCTGCAGGGTCAGCCCGGTACGCGCGGCCAGGCGCGAAGCGACCGGCAGGTACAGCGCCATCACCGAGGGGTTCTGCATGAACGAGGAGTTCAACCCGGCGATCGCGGTGGTCATCATCAGCAGGCGCGTTTCCACGCCGTGCCCGCGCCGCAGCAGCCATGCCGCCAACCGGTTCAGTGCCCCGGTACGGTCCAGGCCCGCGCCGAGGATGGTAGTGGCGATGATGCTCATCACCGCGTTACCGGAGAAACCGCCGAAGATCTCCTCCGGCGCGATCAGCCCGGTGACGCCGAGCACCACCAGCACCACCAGCGCCACCACGTCGGCGCGGATGCGCTCGAACAGGAACATCGCCATCGTGAAGCCGACCAGCCCGAGGACGAGCTTCATGTCGGTAGTCAGCGTCAGCGCGGTATCCATGGGGTGGCGCGGTTCCTTGAGGGATCAGGTGCGGTCGTACAACAGGTCCCACACGCCATGGCCGAGTTTCTGGCCACGGGTTTCGAAATGGGTCTGCGGGCGCCATTCCGGACGCTCGACCTGGCCGCGCGGACCAGCGCGGTTGGTCAGCCCGGCGGTGGCGTCGAGCACCTCCCACATCTGCTCGGCATAGTCTTCCCAATCCGTGGCGCAGTGCAGACGGCCACCCACGCGCAGCTTGCGCACCAGCAGCGCGGCAAAGCCGGGCTGGATCAGGCGACGCTTGTTGTGGCGCTTCTTGTGCCACGGGTCCGGGAAATAGATGCGTACTTCATCCAGTGCGCCATCGGCGATTTCCTTCTCCAGCACCTCCACGGCATCGTGGTGGTACAGGCGCACGTGGTCGGCGTCGTCGTCGGCCAGGGCGTTGAGCAGGCGGCCCACGCCGGGGGCGTGCACTTCCAGGCCGATGTAATCGCGGCTGGGATCCTGCTGCGCGGCGAAGCGCAGCGCCGCACCGTTGCCGAAGCCGATTTCCAGCACCTTGTGCGCATCGCGCCCGAAGGTGGCATCGAGATCGCGCGGCTCACCGGTGAAGTCCAGCCCGAAGCGCGGCCAGCGGTCATCGAACGCACGCTGCTGGGCCGGGGTGAAACGGCCCTGGCGCAGCACGAAACTGCGGACCTCGCGGCGGCCTTCGGTGATGGTGAAGGGCTTGGGCGGTGCCTTGGCACCGGCGCTGTCGAAAGGATTGGTCATCAGCCGATCAACCCGTCGATCGGCGAGGAGGCACTGGCGTAGCGCTTGCGTGGAATGCGCCCGGCCAGGAAGGCTTCGCGACCCGCTTCCACGGCCTTGCGCATCGCGCTGGCCATCAACACGGGATTGCGCGCGCCGGCGATGGCGGTGTTCATCAGCACGCCATCGCAGCCCAGCTCCATCGCGATCGCCGCATCGGAGGCGGTGCCCACGCCGGCATCGACGATGATCGGCACCTTGGCGTCTTCGATGATCTGCAGCAGGTTGTACTTGTTCTGGATGCCCAGGCCCGAGCCGATCGGCGCAGCCAGCGGCATCACCGCGGCGCAGCCGATCTCTTCCAGGCGCTTGGCCAGGATCGGATCGTCGGAGGTATAGACCATCACCTCGAAGCCGTCCTTGACCAGCTGCTCGGCCGCCTTGAGGGTCTGCACCACGTCCGGGTACAGGCTCTTCTGGTCACCCAGCACTTCCAGCTTGGTCAGGTTGTGGCCGTCCAGCAGCTCGCGGGCCAGCCGGCAGGTGCGCACGGCGTCCTCGGCGGTGTAGCAGCCGGCGGTATTGGGCAGGATGGTGTAACGGTCCGGCGGCAGCACGTCGAGCAGGTTCGGCTCGCCCGGGTTCTGCCCGATGTTCGTGCGGCGGATCGCCACGGTGACGATCCGGGCGCCGGCGGCCTCGGTGGCCAGGCGGGTTTCTTCCAGATCCTTGAACTTGCCGGTGCCGGTGAGCAGGCGGGAAGCATAGGTCTTGCCGGCGATCACCAGCGAATCAGTGGGGGCAGGTGCATTCATGGCCCGAATTATCGCCTATCACGCGTCACGATGCTGCCTCAACCACCGCCCAGTGCATGCACGATCTCGACCACGTCGCCTTCGCGCAGGCCGTGGCTGGCGTGCTGGCTGCGGGTGACGATCTCGCCGTTGACCTCGACCGCCACCCGGCGTTCGAGCAGTTGCTCGCTGTGCAGCAGGTCATGGACGGTGGCGGTGTGCGGAAGCTGGCGGTTCTCGCCGTTGAGCTGGATGTTCATGACGGTATTGTCCCCCAATCACACCGCAGTGCGTACCCTGTGCGCCCGCGGCAGAGGTGCCGCGAGCGCCAGGCCAACGATGGCCGGGCGGCGGGGCTGGGGCGTCCATGCCGCAGCGCAGCGTGATGCCGGCGGGGTGCAGTGGAACCATGCACCGTGCGCCGGCGTACGTCCGCCGTCTTCCCCACCTTCAAGGAGTTTTCATGTTGCTCAGCAAACGCCCGATCCGCTCCCTCATGGCCGTGGCCATCGCCCTGGCGGCGATGCCGGCCATGGCGCAGTCGCCGTACACCAAGACCGTCTTCATCGGCGACAGCCTGTCCGATGCGGGCTACTTCCGTCCGCTGCTGCCGGCCTCGGTACAGCCGGTGACCGGCCAGTTCACCACCAACCCGGGCTGGGTCTGGGCCGAGCACGTGGCGCATTACTATGGCACCAACGGTGCTGCCCACGGCAACGGCCAGAACGGTGACAACTACGCCATCGGCGGCGCCCGTGTCGGCGTGGACACCAGCCAGATCCTCGCCCCGGGCGCGCCGGCAGTGCCGGTGTACTCGCTCAAGACGCAGACCGCGCAGTACCTGGCAGCCAACGGCGGCAAGGCCGACCCGAACGCCCTGTACTCCGTGTGGGGCGGTGCCAATGACCTGTTCGCCATCCAGGCCGGCGCACCGCTGGTCGCGACCCTGACCAACGCGGTCCGCGACCAGGTTGGCATCGTCGGCACCCTGAAGGCGGCCGGCGCCGAGTACATCGTCGTGCCGACCATTCCGGACGTCGGCCTGACCCCGGGCGCCCGCGCCGGTGGCCCGGCCGGCATGGCCGCCGGTACCGCGCTGGCCAAGGCCTACAACGACGCCCTGTTCGGTGGCCTGAAGGCCGCCGGCCTGCAGGTGATCCCGGTCGACACCTTCCACATCCTGCAGGAAATCGTCGCCAACCCGGGCGAGTACGGCTTCGTCAACGTCACCAGCCCGGCCTGCACCACGGCCTCGTCGCTGACCTGCAACCCGACCAGCTACGCCACCCCGGACGCCGCCAACAGCTACGTCTTCGCCGATGGCGTGCACCCGACCACCGCCACCCACCAGATGCTGGGCGAGTACACGCTGTCGATCCTGGAAGCCCCGCGCAACCAGCAGATCCTGACCCACTCCGCGCAGACCATCGGCCGCTCGCGCGCCGACCAGGTGAGCTGGCACGTCGACGGCCGTCCGGCCGACGGCCTGAGCTGGTGGGGCAACCTGCGCGGCGACATGCAGCGCTATGCCCACGCCGATCTGTACGACGGCATGGCCCCGGCCGGCCTGTTCGGTGTGGATTGGGCGCGTGACGGCATGGTGGTCGGCGGCTTCGCCGGCTACGGCCGCATGGACGCCGATTTCGGCCACAACAAGGGCGACTTCACCCAGTCCGACACCACGCTGGGCCTGTTCGCCGGCTGGTATGGCGACCGCGCCTGGGTCAATGGCCAGCTCAGCTACAGCTGGCTGGACTACGACGTGACCCGCAAGCTGCAGCTCGGCCCGGCCACGCGCATCCACAAGGGCTCGCCGGAAGGCAGCAACCTGACCGCCGCGTTGAACGCCGGGTATGAGTTCGGCACCGAGGGCGGCTTCCGCCACGGTCCGGTCGCCGCCGTGATCTGGCAGAAGGTGAAGCTGGACGGCTACACCGAGTCCAACCCGAGCGCCTCGGCGCTGGGCTATGCCGACCAGGACACGGACTCGACCGTCGGCCGCGTCGGCTGGCAGGCCCGCTTCGACGGCGGCAACGTCAAGCCGTACGTCCAGGTGACCTATGACCACGAGTTCGAGGACGGCAAGCAGGCCAGCGCCTGGCTGCAGTCCATGCCGGACGTGGGCATGTACAAGGTGCCGGGCCTCGAGTTCGACAAGGATTACGCCACCGCCGTGCTGGGTGCGCGCCTGAACCTGTGGGGCCTGAGCAGCAACATCGGCATGAGCACCACCTCGATGCAGAAGCGCGCCCGTGACGTATCGCTGTTCGCCAGCTTCGGCGGCAGCTTCTGATCCAACGTGCGCAGCGCCCGTCCGCGGGCGCCGCGCACGCATGCTGAAAGCGTGAAACAACGGGCGGCCCAGTGCCGCCCGTTGCGTTTGAGGGCCCCGCCCGAATAGACTTACGCCGCGCCTTGCGGGTGTAGCTCAATGGTAGAGCTGTAGCTTCCCAAGCTACTGACGAGGGTTCGATTCCCTTCACCCGCTCCATGTCTCCCAAGGCTTGCGGGGATTTAGGCCGCTCCGCAATATCCCAGCCGCTCCGCAATTCAGCGAGTAGGCGTAGCTTTAGAGCCCCTTTTCTTTCGCACGTAGATCTCGGTCGTGGTGACCGATGAATGCCCCAGCTGGGCCTGCGCTTCGCGAATGTCATTGGCCGAATCGGCCTTATCCGTGCCTGCCTTCGCGCGCAGGTCGCGGAACTGAAACTCCCCCTTTGCAATGCCGGCGTCGTCGCGCGCCTTATCAAACCGGTAGCGCAGTGCCGCCCGGCCCAGTGCCAGCCCGCTGTCGTCGACGATCAAACGCGTGCTGTAAGGTTTGGATCTACCGTCGGGCAGCTTCTCGCTTTTCCTTCTGGCGATCCGCTCCAGCAATGCCGCGAGCTCCCCCGTGATCTCCATGATCACCTTGTTGGTGGACTTGGCCTGCGTGATGGCCAGGCCGCGAGGGGTGATCTGGCGCATATCCATGGACCAGACGTCGCCGACCCGCTGGCCGGTTAAGTAGGCAAGGTCCATGGCGTCGCGCAGTGAGGCGTCGGCGTGGCGGTAGACCGCCTGGAACACCTCGTCCTCCACGTACACGCCGCGGCCAGACTCCTTGTTCCGCCGGATGCCCTCGCACGGATTGGGAAGGTCGGTGACGCCTTTGCCGCGCGCCCAGTTCCACATGTGCGAGAACAGAGAGACCTCCCGGTTGGCGATCACCTTGGAAGGGCGCCAGTCCAGGTACTGCCGGATGTTGATCGGCCGGATTGCCTCGAAGGGCGCCGGCGGCGCATCGAAGAAGCTCAGAAGTGCAGTGATGCAGCGGTTGTTGAGGCGTTGGGTTGTCACTGCCTTGGCAGGCACGACCTCGGCCTGGTAGCGCTGGGCCACGTGGCGGAAGGTGACGACCGCGGCGGCCGGTATCGTGTTGGCATGTTCGAACTCGGCCCACTTCTTGATGGCCACACCGTAGTCGCTCCCCAGCGGCGTCTCCTTGCGGGGCTTCCCGCCGTGGTCGTAGTAGTAATGCACCACGCCGGACTTCTGTCGTCGTGCGCGGAACCGGGGGATGGCCCCCGGCTTGCTCGGCTTCCTTCCCATTTATGCAACCTTGCTCGGGGTCCATGTCAGCGCCTGCTTGGCGCTCGCGCTCGTTCCTTCAACGCTGGAGCGCAGCACGACAGGCCAGTCGTGCGCGTCCAGGTAGTGCTTGATCCCGTTCTTGCGAAGAAAGGCAGCTTGGCGCGCGCGCTGTGGCGTGCGGCACAGGGTGACGATCTCATCGCGCGATAGGAACATGTCAGCCACTGGCCACCCGTCCTTCGCCCGGCATCGGTAGGCGCATCTGGATGACGTTGTCCGCCGGCGCCGCGATCGAGGGGAGCACCTTTCGCGCGCGGCGCGCGGGGCGGTTGATGCGGCGCCAGTCGGCCAGCGCTGCTTCCGCCTGCGCGTGTCGCGTTGTGGCTTTGCAGCGGCATTCGACAAAGTGACCGCCGCCGCTGCTGGAACTGCGTCCGTCGAAAATGTGGCGCGCGCGGTGCCCGTCGGCGCAGGCGGGCAGTCCCTCGGGATGGCTGATATGTTGTTGGGTCATGGGCTACTCCCTAGAGGAATCGAGTTTCAGAAAGACGTGGTTTGGTGCAGGAAGGCCGCGGGCTACACTCTGTTGGTTTCCAGGCGAAGGAATGTCAATGAATGCTGGATCTATCGCGGACTGGGTCGCGGCCGGGGGCTCTCTGGCTGCCGTCGGCGCCTCCTACTACTTGCATCGGCAGTCGGTAGCGGCAAGAAAAGCGCTCGAGGGCGCGCAGGCTCGAAGTGCGGCGTTGACCCTGCTGCCTGAATTCCGGGAGGCAAACCGAGATTTTGTTTGGACCGCGCGGCAACTGGCGGATGGCAAAAAGCCTGATCGTCTCGGAACGGATCCCCATCAGAAGACCATCGATATGGGGGATCTGAAGCGCCACCAGAAGAAGCTGGCTCCGCACGTGTCGACTATGGCGCTCATGGGGTCTGCAGCTCCCCAGGCGCAGAGCGCTTATCTCGCCATTGAAAAGCTCGCTGATGACCTTTCGCGTTACGGTATCGGTGCAGACCCCGAAGACTGGATTTACGTCGGCCCTGATTGGCCGGATACCGAAGCACATTTCCGCTACACAGCTGAGCTGGTTGCCCGTGCAACGCTTGCTATCGAAAGATTGGCGACGATGGCGATGAAGTAAGCGCGGGACGGCGTACGTTTCATCTGCGTAAGTAGCGAGCACCGCGGTCATTTGAACAGCTCCGGTTGGATAGAGAGTGTCGGCGGTGCCGGGCGGAGTAGGGTGGCGGCGCGGCGGCGGGCGGACTGGGCCATGCGGAACATGCACCAGAAGCCGTGGCCCGCCTGCCGCCGGGCACGCGCCTCGCCGATCAGCACGCGCGCTGTGTGCTTGGCCTGGGTGATGGGATCAGCCATCGGCCACCTCCGGTTCCGCCCGGTGAGCCGCCCAGGCTTCGAAATGTATTCCGCGCCGCAGCATCGCGCCCGGTCGCGGCACGAATTCCGGTCGATGGATTGCCGAGACCAGCAGCTGGGTTTCAGCTCGCTTGTTTGACGTGTCGCGGAAGGGCGCGCCGTACCAGTTGCAGTTTCCGAGCGGCACGCCGTGCGAGGGCTTCAGGCAGCGACGGTCCCACTCCAGCAAGCCCCAGCCCGCCGGTAGATCCTCGTCCTTGATCATGCCGACCGGTGCTGCGTAGAAGCGCCAATCGCCGACGGCATGCGCTGGGTCGATGCGGTGCGGCTTCTTGGCATCCGCCACGAAGTCCGATCGGCTTGCCTTCACTTCCAACGCGAGCGACACGCCGTCGCGCCAGCCGATGGCATCCGGCTGCTCACGGGGACCGGCCTTGAATGGGTCACACAGGATCGCTGCGCATCCGTTGCGGCGAAGCCACCGGACGGCTGCTGCCACGATCTCATCATGTAGCGGACCGGCCATTACACGTCCTCCCGCAGCCTGGTGCGCCGGTCACGCGGCGGCTTGACGGTGGCCAGGGTGGCGACACCTGCCCTTGGCCCAGTGCCCGGGATAGGGAAAAGCCGACAATCCGTGACCAAGATCACGTATATGATCGGATGGCGGGATCCCCCGCACGACAGTGGAAGTTCAGCCGATGTCCAAGAACGAGAAGACCAGCCCTGGCGTTGCTTCGAAGGCTTCGAAGCAGCTGAGCAATTCGACGAGCTCGAAATCCGAAAAGTCGGTGGCGGGTTCAGCGCTGACGCAGGCGGCAAATAAGCCGAAGAAGAAATAACGCTCGGTGTGCCGGCGGCATTGGTGGTTGCGCCGTGCCGCCTATTTTTGAGTCGCTGGGCAACGCACAGCGCGAACCTTAGGGGGAGTTGGCGATGAGCATCCTGGATGGAGTTAGCCAGTGCTGGTGGTTGAGCGAGACATGCCAACTCGACTGGGAGGCTACGTCCGCAGTTGCGACAGCGGCAGGTGTGATTGTCGCCCTTGCTGCGCCCGCAATTTCTCGTTACAGAACGCGGCGCCGAGCGAATGCTCTCTTCGCATTGGCCTTCTACGACCTCATCGCCCGCGCCAAGGCACGCCTGGAAGTAATCGAGGTTCACTATCCGCTCGGTGCGGGAACTGCTGTCAGTTGGGCAGCTGAGGGCTTGCTCATGACGAACGCCGTTGAGCGCGCGACATTTGCGGCCATGCCAGGTGCGCTTGCTGACCTTGCCCGTGTCGAGATTGATCTCAGCAGATGGCCCGTCGCCACAGACCTCGAGTTGGCTGAATCCGTTGCCCTGGCAGTGCACGCAGCGTCCCGCGTGTGTGACGCGATTGATGCCGGCGGAAACGGAACGAACGGATCGAAGCACTGGGGAACGTACTGGATCAGTTACCGCGCCGATATGGACTTTGCGCACAAACAAGTAGAGCGCGCATTGCGCGCGTGCGGTCGCGCCACCGAGGGCGCGCGCCAGTAATAGGCCGCCCTGCGGATCGTTCCCCGGGTCTTCCATCAGCCTGCTGATAGTCATGGTCGGCTTCCCTTCTCGTGGTCTCTGATGCGGTCGATCAGGTAGGTGGCTTCCTTCCGCCATTTGTCGCGGTCGAAAGGGTTGAGGTTCTTGGCGAGGTAGTGGAGCTGTTCGAGCGGCTGGATCAGCCAGGTGATGCGGAAGGGCATAGATGAGCGGTGGTCGCGGAGCGGGGCGTGCGGCCGACAGTCCGGCCCCGCGAGCCATTCGGCTTCGTCGCAGTCCAGGCATCGGCCATCACCGTTGCTTCCCGGCGGCCACCGGTGCTCCTGCCTCCCGACGGGCGGGTGCAGGTAGAGCGCGCGGATGGTCAGATTCCGGCGCTGCGGGTTGGTCACGTCCTCGGGCTCGGCCTCTTCCCAGGGCTCTCTGCTGCCGCGGCGCCGGCACTCGTAGCGAACCGGCTTCTGCATGCCATACAGCTGCTCCATGAGGGCCTTCGCCCAAGCTGCGGCGACCTCAGCCGGCACGGGCTCACCAGCGACGCCTGCGCGGCGCATGGCGCGGACTGTGGAGGCGACCGTTTGATCAGCCATCGCGGCCGCGCCTCCACGCCTCGGGCACCTGGGTGGCGCAGAGCAGGGCGCCCATGAGCAGGTAGACGCCGGTGTCTTCGATGCCGGCCCAGGCCATGGCGAAGGCAGCGGCCGCGAGCAGGGCACCGAGCAGCACCAGCCCGCCGGCGCGCCAGTGGCGGATCAGCCCGCGCATCGGATCTGCTCCATCAGGGCGGCGAAGTGCTCGTCGTGGCGGCGCTGCAGCCAGGCGGCCGCCACCAGCGCGCCGGCGACGAAGCCGACGATCAGGCCGAAGGCGAAGTCGATCCCGATCATGCTGCATCGCCTCCCGACGCAGGAGGGGCGGCGAGGGCGCGCGCTGCCATGCGGTTCTGGACGTCCTTCGAATACCCGGCGCGGACCAGCTGACCGACGGCGGCGCGGGAATCCCAGCCGCATGCGATGGCCTGCCGGCGGACGGACTGGGCGCGGTAGAACTGCTCGGAGGTCGTGACGCTCATGCGGCACCGCCTTTGACGCGAACACTGGGCTTGCCGGCGACTTCGACAGATGGGTAGAAAACGCGGTACTTCCCGGTTTTCAGGTTCTTCGTTCGCACACTGATCGAAGCCCATGGCTTGCCGTTGCAGCTCACGTGCAAGTCGACGGTGGTGCGGACGATCAGTGCTTCCCGTTCGACAGGGGGATGGCCATAGCGCTGCGATCGAACGATGCAGAGCGCGCCCGGCGGATATGCATCCCAACCAGCGTCAAACGCCCGCATTGCGGCGTCTTCGAGCACCGAGAGGCTGGTATCCAGCGCCAAGCGATCATCGCGGTACTGGCGGCTCATGCCGCGGCCTCGCCGCTGACGGCCTGGCGCAGCTCGGCTGCCGCGCGCTGCAGATCTGCGGCGGCGGCGTCGGCTTCCTCGGCGGTGAAGTAGACGCGGCCGGCGGCACCGACGTGCATCGCGACTTTGCTGGAGATGGGCTGCGCTTCGAACCGGACAGGCCCGGTCGAGCTGCTGAGGGTGAGGGTGGCCATGAAGTCTCCGTGCCCCGGCCCGGATGGGCTGTTACTGGGGCGACGGAGTTAGGTTAGGAGAAGCTAATTGCTCAGTCAATAGGAGTCGCTAATTTCCGGCTCGGTGTTGATGAACAAAGATGACGTTTGTTCAGTCACCCGTTAAACCGTTTGCTGAACGGGATGAGCGTGACAGCTGATTACGACGCAACTTTCATGCCCGACGGTCGATCTTAGTTGTACGCAACCAGATGGCAGTGGGAGGTGGTTGGGACCGTTGAACCTTGCGGCAGTTGTGCTAGGCAGAGTTCGTCATTACCATGCGCCGTATTCCTACACATGCCGGCATCTGGTCCCAGATGACATCGGCGCGTCTATCCACAGTCGACACAGGGAGGGTCGGTGGTAGCTACGCGAGTACCTAATCCGAGTAACGTTTTGCCGGCAGAGGGTGTCACGGAGGTTCTTCTCCAGGCCGCCGCTGCGAACCCATTCACTACTTTGATAGTGGTGGCCATCATCCTTTGCTTTGTCTGGTGGTGCTCGTGTCAAGTACTCATCAAGCGGAAGGAGTTCGATGTCATGAAGTCGAAAGAGGCAGCCGCGGCGATGACGGAGATGAAAAAAATGGAAAACGCCCATAAGCGGGCGATGGCCAAGCTGAAGAAAAAGAATTGATGGCTGGTCCGGAAAGGAGGAAGTCATGGAGTTCATGTTGCAACTAGTGTTACTGGCCGTGCTGGCCTTGGTGGCGACGCTGGCGGTTAGGGCCACCATCCGCGTCAGGACGATCCCTTATTCCCGCGCACTTCAACGCGCGACCTTGGCGATGTGCGCCGATGTAATGGCGAACGAGAAGAACACCGCCAAGGCTCGGGAGTATGCGAGCCTGATCGCGGTATTCTCTCTCTCAGATAAGGTATTGCTGAGCTTCGGGCGCGATCACAAGTTCATCAGCGATAAGATGGAAGCGATGCACCGCGACGGTCAGCTAGGCACCGATGCTGCGCTAACGGATGCGGACAAGAAGGTCATCCAGCCAGCTCTTCAAGTGTTTGCGATGACATGCTTGCTGCATAGCCCGGCGATGAGCCGTGAAATTCGGCGTATGTGGGAGGAAGTCACTGCGGATTCCTACGCCCGGGCAAACAGTGGTGCTCCACAGCAATCGAACAAGGCGGCTCCCCCAAGGGCTGAGAAGCCTGTTCAAGAGAGAATTGACAAAGTCGAGGACGAAGTGTTGGAGAGGTTTAGCGATCTCTGTCACGCTTGACCGAGAAACAAAAAAGCCCCGCTCCGGCGGGGCTTTTTTATGGCTGACTAATACCGAGACAGTCTGTTAGAAGCGCCGTAGTCCCGCGTGGATCAGTGCTTTCCCGAGGATGCTGACTTCTCCGTCATCTGACCGGTAAGTGGGGAAGTCCGGGTTGATGCTCACCACATACATGCCGTCGCCGCGCTTCTGCAACATCTTGATCTGAGTCTCGCCGCCTATGTTGATCAAGTAGTAGTCGTCGCCGTCAAAGTAGTTGCAGCTCGTATCGATCCAGATGATGTCCCCATCTTCGAGCTTGGGCTTCATCGAGGGGCCCCGGCCGGTGATCAGTTGGATCCGACCAGGCTTTGGCAGGTATCCGAGCTTTCGGCGAACCTCCCACTCTGCCACCTCGATCGTCTGCACTACCTCGGGGTAGTCCTGGTTCACCAATCCTGCACCCATCCCTGCGCCACCTTCAAAAACGTCGAAGCGAACATAGCCCGGGCGGGTCTCAGTCTCTAAGACTGGTGAGATCTGATACTCAGCAGCTTGCTCGGCGACGTGGAAGCCCCGAACGGAAGATCCTTTGCCTGTGGCCAACCAGTCCTCGTCGACTGACAGGGCTCTGGCCGCCGCGAGAAGGTTCTCGCCCCGAAGGAACTTTGCTTTCCCAGTGAACCATCCGTTCACGCTGGGCGCGCTGATCCCAACGCGTCGGGCCAGTTCGGCCTTGGTGATTCCGGCGTTCGCGATTGCGACGGTTAATCTTTCGGCGAGTGTGCTCATTAGGCAAGGCTAACGATTGTTGAATTAGGACTGGCTATTGACTTGAACATTAGCTAGTCCTAATCTTTGCTGCATGGACAAGCCCACCGACTCCGAGATTATCGACCGCCTCGGCGGCACTACAGAAGTTGCGCGCATCTGCCAGATCAAGCCGCCATCCGTCAGCGAATGGCGCTCCAGCGGAATCCCGTCGGCGCGCCGGCAGTTCTTGGCCTTGCTGCGTCCGGAGGCCTTCGAAGCCATGCCGATCAAGTCTGTTCGGCAAACGGTAGCCGCCCTCGTGGATACCCGAATGAGCAAGCGCGCGCTGCGGGCCAAACTGGGCCTGAAGACCGATGCGCATCTGGCCAAAGTGCTGCGGTTGCCCGCGGCCGAGGTTGAGGCTTGGCCGGAAGAACTGAGCGTCCCGGCGCTGCCGCAGGTGCTGCAGTTGCTTGGCGTGCAAGAACAGGCTCTGCCCGTGGCAGCTGCTTCCGACGACCCGGACGCCGACCGAATCGATCTCCGCGTCCACGCCGCCTGACTGGCCGTCCTTGGCCATCGTCCCTGAATCGAGTTCGTCCATGACGCAGATCGTGCGCCATGACGGGCCAGCTCGAAACCTTGAAACACCCGTCTTCCCAAGGTGAACCATGACCTGCCGTACTTCCTCGATTAACTGGCTCGACTGCCTCTACAACGCCGTGCGCAAGACGCCGGGCGGTGTGATCGAGGCTGCCAAATGGCTGACAGACCGCCGTGGCAAGTCCATGCACCCGGAGACGTTGCGTTCCAAGCTCAACGGCACCGAGGGTGAGTCGGTGACCATTGAGATTGCCGAGCTGCTGACCGAGTGGATGCAGCAGAAGGCCGGCGGCAGCGAGTACGCATTGGAGTGGATGCAGGCGCTTGCCGGCCAGTTCGGCATGGCGGTTGACCTGGTCCCGCCGGCACCGGAAGGCGGCTGGCCCGACGAGATCGCCGCGGTGCAGCTCAAGCTGTTGGAAATCACCACGCGGGTCGGGCGCCTCACCGGGACAGCAGTCGATGCGATCGGTGACCGCCAGATCGACAGTGACGAAGCCGCGCTGATGGTGAGCGAGGCCCGCGCGCTGCGAACGATGGCGCACCGCCTGGAGCGCAATGTTGCGCGCGCTGCCGCCAAGGGGAGGACAACCCGATGAGCCATCTGGCCCGTTCGACCGATATCAGCACCAGCCATGAGGCCGGGAGTTACGTGGCTGCCAGCGGCATCCAGCGTGACCAGCAGTCCAAGGCTGCCGCCGCTGTGAAGCATCACCCCGGACTCACCAGCATGAAGCTGGCCGACGTGACCGGCTTGGATCGCTACATGCTCGCGCGCCGCCTGCCAGAGCTGCTGAAGACCGAACAGGTATGGCGCGGCCCGGCCATGCCTTGCCCAGTCAGCGGTCGCAGCGCGTGCACCTGGTGGCCTGTTGCCCCAGGCGACAACTACACCTTGGCGGTCTGAACCATGTCTACGATCATCATGAGCCAGTGCTGGCCGCTGCAGAGCCTGAGCGTGACGCAGAAGGCTGTGCTCATCTCCCTGGCCGATCAGGCCAACGACGACGGCGTCTGCTGGCCCGCTATCGGCACCATCGCCAAGCGCTGCTGCATGTCGGCGCGCGCTGTGCGCGATGCAATGGATCACCTCGAGCTGGTGGGCCTGCTGTCGCGGGAGCGCCGCTTCAACAGCAGCAGCGTGTATGCGGTCACGCCAGCGAAGTTCGATGCGTCCGCTGCCCCTTCGAAGAGCAAGCGAAAGGCCGGAAAAGCGGGGGATGCACCGGGCGCAGGTGATGCGCCCCATGCAGGGGGTGCGCCCGCTGCACCCGGGGATGCGCCCGGTGCAGGGGGTGAGGCAGGGGGCGTAGGTCTGGAGGTGCGCCCCGTGCCGCCTAACCGTCATATAACCCCCATTGAACCGTCAGAAGAACCGCAAGTTCCGGCGCTGGCCGCGCCGATGTCGAAAGCGGCCCTCGAAGCGCAGATGCAGGAAGCCTGCAAGCAGACGTGGGCTGCCTACCGCACGGCCTACCGTCTGCGGCACGGCGTGGACCCGGTGCGCAACGCCAAGGTGAACACCAACGTGCGGGACTTGGTGAAGCGGCTGGGGCGGGAAGAGGCGCCGCAGGTGGCCGGCTGGTTCTTGGGCGTCAATGAGCAGTACGCCGTGAAGCGGATGCACGACCTGGGCGTGCTGCTGGCCGGAGCCGAGGCATACCGCACGCAGTGGGCCACCGGCCGGCAGGTCACGACGACCAGCGCTCAGCACACGGACCAGACCCAATCGAATCTGAGCACCGCCGACGAAGCCAAGGCGCTGTTGCGCAAGGGGAGGGCGACCAATGCTGGCTGATCACGAACAGGACCGGCTCGTCGAGCTGCTGGTGGTCACGGCTGAGGTAATTGGCGACCAGCTGCGTCCCACCACCGCTGCGTACGTGGTTCGGGACTTGTCCTGCTATCCGCTGGCGCAGCTTGAGCGCGCGCTGGAAGGTTGCCGCCGGGAGCTGAAGGGTCGCCTGTCCCTCGCCGCGGTGTTGGAGCGCATCGACGACGGCCACCCCGCACCGAACGAAGCGTGGGCGGTGGCCATCCAGGCAGCGGACGAGCGCAACACCGTGGTCTGGACCACGCTCACCCAACAGGCATGGAACACCGCGCTGCCGTTGGTCCAGGCGGGCGACAAGATCGCCGCGCGCCAGGCCTTCTTGGAGACGTACACCCGGCTGGTGAAGGATGCGCGCGCTGCACGCCTGCCGGCCAGCTACAGCCCGTCGCTGGGCTTCGACCTCACCAGCCGCAACGCGGCGCTCACGGATGCCGTGAGCAAAGGACTGCTGGCGCACGACCAAGTGAGCGACCACCTGCAGCTGACCGCGGCGGCGCCGGCTTTCAATCCAATGGCTCTGCTGGCTGGGAAGGTCGAGGCCTTGCCGGGCGCCAACGCGAAGATCCGGGCGCGTCTGGAGGAACTGGCACGGGAGCTGGCCGCCTGATGCGCTCGGACAACAACCAGCTCGACATCTTCGTCCACGACCCCCGCCTCAGCGCCGCTCGGGAGGCACCCTTGTGGCGTGCCGCCGCTGCGCAGGCCCTGATGGACTTTCAGTTCAGCGCAGTGGTGCGGAAGGACCGCCACGACTACTACCTGGCGAAAGCCGTCGAGCTAGAAGAAGTTGCCGCCCAGTCCAAGGCCGCGGCCTGATGTGGTCTAGCGCTCCACCGCCGACGAAGGCCGAGGCCGCGCGGATCGAGCTCGCCAAGACCGGCCCCTGCATGGCCTGTTTGGTCCGGTTCTCCGAGGGCCTGATGGCTCAGCGCCACGTCGTCTACGGCTGTGAATACAACCACGCCAAGTCGGGAAATATCCGGCGCGGCCACTTCTTCGGCTACGCGCTGTGCCAGTGGCATCACCAGCGCTACCGGCACGAGCACATGACCCAGCAGCAGATGGTGGACCGGTGGGGACCGCCGTTGCACTGGTCGAAGAAATTTCACGAGGCATTCGGCTCGGACGACGAGCTGATCGATCAACAGACCTACATCAACGAAATAAGGATGGCTGCGTGAGCGAGAGCAACAAGACATACGCCGATCAGGTTCGTTCGGCGTTCGACGAGGCCCCGGCGGAGGGACTGGGCTACGCCAGCCTGTACGAGAAGCTGGCCGCCGATGGCATGGACATCGAGCGCGGCAAGGAGCGCATCTGCAGCGTACTGCGCTACTTGGTCGCCCGGGGCTACCTGATCAGGAGGGGTGAGCGTGAGAACGCCCGGTTTCGCCGGAGTGGCGTGGCGATGGCTAGGCCACGTCTGACTGAATCGCAGCGGACAGAGCGCAAGGCGGCAAAGAACCGTCGTCGCGGGGAGAGGATTCGGGCTGCGCGCGCCGTGGCGGTCGGGGTGCGCGCCGCGATGATCCCCAAGCCGGTCCTGGCAGCTCCGAGGGCCACGCCAGTGGTCGAGACGTTCGAGCAGTGGCGGGCCAGAGGCGGGGAAGTGGAGCGCCTGACTGCAGCCTGGGAACGGCCGGGATAGAGGGCAGGCGTCGCGATCGTTGCGACGCACTGGGAAGAAGCTGGACGGATGGAGCTGACCCGCTACGACGACAAGGCGCTGGCGCTGCTGAGCAGCATCCAGCAAGACATAGCCGCGATGCGATGGACGAGGGCGTGGACGGCCCCAGCCGTACGCCGCGAGGCACAGAAGGCACTGCGCCGGGCACGCGCGCTGCGCCGTGAAATCAATCGACGAGAGCACAAGGGGAAAGGCCATGGGGAATGTACGTGAGCTGCTGTCCAGCCGGATGGGGCCAACAACCGTGAAATTCGACACCGGCCGCGGCGGTACGCCGGATCTGACCACGCAGGACATCGCCGCAGCGCTGGGAATGGTGCCCGCCGGCCTCGGCCGCGAGCTACTGGAGGCCCTGTGGTGGCCGGAGAGTGCGATGCGTCGAGTCGACCATCTGCGAAAGGCAGTGATCGCACTGGTGGCGCCGGAGTACAACCGACACCAGCAGGTGCTGAGCTTGGCGCGTACGGAATACGGCATCGCCAAAACCTGCATGGGCTGGGCGGGAAACGCGGTGACGGACATGCAGCGCCGGGAGTTCGCGCGCGCTGAGGCAAAGCTGGAGGCCACCCGCGCGCTGTGTTGGCCCATCAGCACCATGGAGCAGCTTGGCGGACTGGCAGTGGCGGTGATCGGTGAAATGGCCGCTGCTGGCTGCTGCAAGCGATGCGAGGGATTGCGCACACAGGCTGCACCGGAGGGCACCGGCGTAGTGGAGTGCGAAGCATGCGACGGTAGTGGCCTGGAGCAACTGAGCGGCAGGAAGCGTGCAGCAGCCATCGGGGCCGATTGCTCCGCATACAGCAGGTTCTGGCAGCCAGTGTACGAATGGATGCTCGTCCAGATGCGAGCGGCAGAGGGCGAGGCGGCGCGGCAGCTTGGACATGCGCTTTCGCGTGCTGCATAGCGATGACTTGAAGGGTCATCGGAAATGCGGGCATTCTTGCCACTATCCAGACGCAAGCCCCGGCCAAGCCGGGGCTTTCTCGTCCCACCCTTGCGTGAGATATTCGGCGCAGATTTGACAGCGCATAGGGGCAAGGCCAATGGGACACGGTGCTGCATGGACGGAAGATGATGTGCTCGAAGCGGTCCTACGCGCTGACGAACGTCAGGCTAAGGGTAAGGTGGAGCGGCACATATGGCTGTCTGATCACGTCATCATTGATGGCATGGTCTGGGCTGAAATGGAGAACATGGCCTTGCTTGAAGAGGCGCGAGTATCATTCATCTACGGAAGGTATCTAGCAGCGCTCATTCTTGCGTGCGCGTTCTTTGAGCAGACTGCCGCCGACATTGCGCAGTCTTCTCCAGGATGTTGGGGTGATGATCGAAAAACATGTGTTCAGAAGGGTTTGCCCGACGAACTGATGACAGAGTGCGATCGGCTGTACAAAATCAGAAATGCTTACTGTCACAGGAAAACAAGATCTCATCAGACGCGATTGTCGATAAGATTCAGGGCGACGAAATGTCACCCCGATCAGATCAAGCTGCAGGATGCACGTGATGCGATGGTGGCAATGTACAAACTGCACCGCCTGACTTTGCAGCCTATCTCGCTGGCCTGAGCACCGCTCTGCTGAATACCGGCCCGCCAATGGCGGGCTTTTTCTTTGCCCGCTTCCCAGACCGGATTAACCCTCGCGCCAAGCCGGCAGCGGGGCGGGCACCTATTGACCAAACCCGGAGGGGCGATATGCCGAACCGGACAATCCACGGGGCAACCATGCGGGACGAAATCATCAGTACCGCGGCGAGTGCTGCGGCAAAGGTCACGCCGCCGGTCGCGGTGGCCGGGGCCGTCGCCGGCGGCGTCAACCTAGACCGTCTGGTCGTGATCCTGACTGTCGTGTACCTGGTCGGCCAGATCACCTATCTGGTTTGGCGCTGGGTCCGCGAGTGGCGGCAGGCTGCCAAGGCGACCAAGGCATGAGTCGGCCCGGTGGAGCACCAGGTCGGTCGCTCGTGGCGCTTCTGGTCCTGAGCGCTGCCGGCTTGGTCGCGATCGTATCGAGGGAGGGCTATACCGATACGGCCGTCATCCCCACCAAGAACGACCGCCCCACGGTCGGCTTCGGATCGACGTTCCACGCCGACGGTACGCCAGTGCGGCTCGGTGATCGAATCACTCCGGATCGCGCCCTGCACACCGCTCAGGCGCACATCGCCGGTGAGGAACAGCGATTCCGCGCCTCGCTCCCTGGCGTCTTCCTCACACAGGGTGAGTACGACCTCTATTTGGACTTCACCTACCAGTACGGGACAGGGAACTGGCAGACATCGTCCATGCGGCGCCAGCTGCTAGTGGGCAACTACCGTGCCGCCTGTGACGCCTTGCTGCTGTGGAAGCGTGCCGGTGGCTACGACTGCTCGACGCTGATCAACGGCAAGCCGAACAAGGTGTGTTGGGGCGTGTGGGATCGGCAGCTGGAGCGGCATGCCAAGTGCGTTGCCGAGCTTGCCCCGTGAGTCGGACCTACGTGGTCGTCGGCCTGCTGATCGCATGGGTCGTGTGCTGCGTGCTGTCGTTCGCTGCAGGCTGGTCCTGGCGCGGAGATCGCGCGGCTCTCAGTACCGCCACGGCCGAGGTGGCCGACGGACGGAAGGCCCTAGCTGGAGAGAAGGTGGCTCGCTCTGTCGATCGCGAGCAGGTAGCAGGCGTCCAACAGGCGGGAGATACCGCCGACGAGCGAGAGGAAAAGATCGATGCTGACTATCAAGAGCGCATCGCAGCTGCTGTTGCTGGCCGCGATGGTGAGCTTGGCAGGCTGCGCGGCCACTGGGCCAGTTGCGAAACCAGCCGCCTGGCCGACGGTGCCGCCGCTGCCGCAGCCGCTGCAGAACAAGACCGACTACGCCGGCTCGGTGCGGCACGAATTGTACGGGCCTGCGAGCTCGCCCAGTCCGAGCGAGACGAAACCGTAGACCGATACCGAGCCGTCGAGACGGCCATCAACGGCGCCAAGCGCCCCTGATCCTTGGAGATCACCATGTCCCGAACCATCAAAGTACTCGGCGTCACCCTCTGGCCGACTCTCTCCCAGCGGCTTGCACAGCGCCTGCGTGCCGTCGAGGTGGACGGTGAGGCCCTGCGCACCGAGCTCGCCGCGGTCAAAGCGTACAGTGAGAACGTCGACTCCGCTGCCGGCTCGCAGATCACCTCGCTCAGCAGCCAGCTGGCCGCCGTCAATGGGGTTCTGATCGAAGTGCAGGGCCGCTTGCAGCCGCTGCCGAAGACCAAGAAAGCCAAGGCCCAGGTCCGCCGCCGCAGCCCGCGCTGATGGCGGGGCAGGGCAAGGCCATGCTGGCGCTTGGCCGGCTGAAGGTCGGCCAGATGAACAAGACCGAGGCCGCTTATGCGGAGCGGTTGCGTCAGCTAGAGGCTGCCGGTGAGATTCAGTGGCATAAGTTCGAAGGCATCAAGCTTCGCTTGGCTGACAACATGTTCTACACGCCTGACTTCGCGGTGCTAGCCGCTGATGGCGTGATGGAGCTGCACGAGGTCAAGGGCTTCTGGATGGACGATGCCAGGGTCAAGATCAAGATGGCTGCCGCGCTGTACCCGATGCGCTTCGTTGCGGTCCGGGCGAAGCCGAAGCGGGATGGAGGCGGCTGGGCCGTCGAGGAGTTCTGATGGACGAGCGCATAGACCGCCTGCTGTCGTTGGCCGAGCAGCAGCACGCCACTATCGTGGAGCAGGGCCGCCAGATCGCTCAGCAGGCTGAACATATCGGTCTACTCACGCAGTCAGTCGTGCTGCTGCTGGGCGAAGAAGTGGGCGTGCCGTTGCCTGACGGAGACGCCGCGCCCGAGCCGCAGCGCACCGACATGGACGGGAAGCCGTACTGATGCCGACCAGGCCCGCCCAGCACCGGCCGACGGGCTGGAAGCCCTACAAGGAAGACGCTCGGCAGGTGAGGCGGCGACAGGCCCGCCGGGCTTTGCCGACCAATTCGGCCGCATGGCGAAAGATGCGGGCCGCCCACCTGGCACGGGAGCCGCTATGCCGACACTGCGCCGCATTGGGCAGGGTCAGGGCGGCTACAGACGTTGACCACATCGACGGCGACGACGCCAACAACGAGCCGGGCAACCACCAGTCCCTCTGCAGGCCCTGCCACAGCGCGAAGACCGCGCGTGAGAACGGCGGGTTCGGGCGGCCGACGTGGAACCCCAACGGGCGTGACGGGTTCCACGGCGGAGGTCGCCAAGGGAGGGGGGAGGGTGAAAGTTGAGGCTGAACGCTTCGCGATACGCGCCCCCTCTTTTCGTCGCATTTCCACAGAATTTGAATTTCGAGGTTGGCCCGGATGGCGAGGCACAAGCAGCCGGCCGAGCTGGCCAAGCTCAAAGGGGCCGAGAAAAAGAACCCCCAGCGCTACAAGAAGGTCGCGCCGACCACGGGCAAGGCGCTCGGTAAGCCGCCGACGCATCTGCCTGAAGACGTGGTCGACGTCTGGAAGGAGCTGGACAAGTGCTCGCTGCCCGGGGTGCTGACCAGCGCCGACCGGTTCGTCATGGAGGTGGCCGCGTCGCTGCTCGCCGAGTTCCGCGCGAACCGCACCGACTTCAAAGCGGCCAAGTACTCGCACCTGATCGGCTGCCTGGCGCGGCTCGGCCTCACGCCGGCGGATCGCCAGAAGCTCGGGACCGAGAAGCCCAAGAAGGGCAATCCATTCGACGAGTTCTGATGCATGACCCCGAGCGAATCTGCCAAGGCCTACGCACGCAGCGTGGTGGCCGGGAAGATTCCGGCCGGACGGTACATCATCCTTGCTTGCCAGCGGTTTCTGGATGACCTGAAGCGCACCGGCCCTGACTGGCCGTACAAGTACGACGCGGCCAAGGCCGATCGCGCGGTCAAGTTCCAAGAGCTGATGCCCCACACCAAGGGCAAGTGGGCGGCAAAGAAGCAGCTCCTGGTGTATGAGCCTTGGCAGCACTTCATTGAGTGCAACCTCTTCGGCTGGGTCCGCAAGTCCACCGGCATGCGCCGGTTCCGCGAGTCCTACGAAGAGATCCCCCGAAAGAACGGCAAGTCGCTGCGCCTTGCGGCACGAGGCCTGTACCTGTTTGCCGCCGACGGCGAGGCCGGTGCGGAGATCTACTCGGGCGCCACCAGCGAGAAGCAGGCCTTCGAGGTGTACCGGCCGGCCTGGCAGATGGTCCAGAAGATGCCCGCGCTGCGTGCGCGCTTCGGCATCGAGCAGTCGGGCAACCCGAAGAACCCCGGCTCCATGTTCGTCATGGAGGACATGTCGAAGTTCGAGCCGATGATCGGCAAGCCGGGTGACGGCTCCAGCCCGCACGCGGCGCTGGTGGACGAATACCACGAGCACGACACCGACCACATGGTCGATGCGATGCAGACTGGCATGGGCGCGCGCGAGCAGCCCTTGCTGGGGATCATCACCACCGCCGGGACCAACCTGGGCGGGCCGTGTTACGAGAAGCGGCGCGATGTGATCCGAATTCTGGAAGGCGAGGTCACCGACGAAACCATCTTTGGGATGATCTTCGGCATCGACGAGGGCGACCGGTGGGACGATCCGGCGAGCCTGCGCAAGGCCAACCCCAATTACGGTGTCTCGGTCTTCGAAGAGTTCCTGTTGGCGCAGCTGGCGCAGGCCAAACGGTCTGCCAGCAAGCAAAGCGCCTTCCGAACCAAGCACCTGAACGACTGGGTGGGCGCCAAGCTCGCCTGGATGAACATGCTGGCGTGGCAGCGGCAGAAGCGGTCGTTCGACCTCGACGACTTCGACGGCTGCCGCTGCTGGGTCGGCGTCGATCTCGCATCGAAGTTGGACGTTGCCGCGGTGGTGATGCTGTTCGAGAAGGACGGCGCCTTCTACGTTGTTCCGCGCTTCTACGTGCCGGAAGCGGCGGTAGAGGAAAACGAGCGTTACCAGCTGTATGTTCTGGAAGGCCTGATGGTGGCCACGCCAGGGAACATGACCGACTACGCCTTCATCGAGGAAGAGCTGAAAGAGCTGGCCGCGCGCGGGATCGACATTCAGGACATCGCCTTCGATCCGACCCAGGCTACGTACGTCATGACGCGGCTTGGCCAAGAAGGCTTGCCGGTCGTGGAGATGGCCCAGTCGGTACGCAACCTATCCGAGCCGATGAAGGAAGTGGAGGCGCTGATCTTGTCCCATCAGCTTTGGCACGACGGCAACGCCGCGCTGACTTGGATGATGGGCAACGTGGTGGCGCGGGTAGATGCGAAGGAGCATGTGTACCCCCGTAAGGAATCGAACAACAACAAGATCGACGGCGCGGTGGCGCTGATCATGGCTATGGCCCGCGCGATGCAAGCGCAGGACACCGGTCAAATTCAACAGGGCTTCGTGGTGATGGACTGATGAGCGCACAAATTGCACGCAACCGATTGGACGTTGCCATCGGCGTAGACCGTGCCGTCCGGGCTATGGCTCCAACCGCAAACGCGCTGACTGAGGGGGACACCGTAGCCTCATCCGATCTTCGGATGTTTGAGGTCTTCGGCAACCCCGCGACTGCATCTGGCGCTGTCGTGACCGACAAGACCGCGATGCGGGTGTCAGCCGTCTACAGTTGCGTGAGCCTGATCGCGGGCTCGATCGCACAGCTGCCGTTGCCGGTGTTCGAGCGGATGGAAGACGGTCGCCAGCGCGCCAAGCACGACTACTGGTGGATCCTGAACGAGCAGTTCGGCCCGGCATGGTCCGCATCCACCGCTTGGGAGTTCCTGATCTCCCAGATGCTGTTGCGCGGAGACGGCATCGCCTACGCCACCCGCAACCGCAGCGGCGCGGTAACAGGACTGATCCCTTGGCCTCGCGATCGGGTGACGATTTTGGAGCAGGAGCGATCCAGCCCAAAGGAGCCACGCCGGCTGCAGTACACGTTCTACGACACCCTCGGCTACTTCACGGTCGACCAGGACGACGTGCTGCACATCCCCGGCTTCGGCTTCAACGGCGTGTCATCAATGTCGGTGATTCAGTGGGGTGCCCGCAACGGAATCGGCATCGCCATTCAAGGCGACGAACACGCCGGCAAGTTCTTCAGCGAGGGGGGCAAGCCGGAGGTGGCGATCACGGCCACCAACAAAATGACGCCGGATATGCAGGAGAGCTTCCGCGACGCCTGGGTGAAAAAGTACGGAGGCATCCAAGGGAACCGCCGCATCCCCCTGATCCTGACGGAAGGCCTGGACGTCAAGGAGCTGACCATGTCGGCCGTGGACCAGCAGTTGCTGGAATCGCGGCAGTGGCAGGTGATCGACATCGCCCGTGCCTTCGGCGTTCCGCCGCACATGATCGGTGAGACCACGAAGGCCAGCAGCTTCGGCACTGGCATCGAATCCATGGGCATCGGATTCGTGAAGTACACGCTGGGTTCCCACCTGAAGCGGGTCAAGGACGAGTTGAACCGCAAGCTGTTCAGGACCGAGCGCTTCTACGTTGAACACAACGTCGACGGCTTCATGGCCGGTGATTCCAAGGCCCAGGCGGAGTACTTCAGCAAGGCGCTCGGCGGGCCAGGCGCCCAAGGCTGGATGTACGTCAACGAGGTTCGCCGCCTGAAGAACCTGCCGCCGATCCCCGGCGGAGACACGCTGTACCTGCCCACCGAGGCGGCCAAGCCGCCCGGCAACAAGAACGATCCCGATAGGACTGATGACGATGCCGATCCCGAAGCTACTGCAGCTCGCGCGTAACAACGCGAACGCCTCCAAGCCGCTGCGCGCCGAAGCTGGCGACGGTGTGGCCACAATCTACCTTCACGGCGTGATCGGAGGGTGGTGGGGCGACATCGACGAAACCGCCTTTGTGCGTGAGCTGGCCGCACTGGATGTGGAGACGATCCATCTTCGGATCGACTCCCCTGGTGGTGACGTGTTCGCGTCGCGCTCGATGATGACCGCGATCGCCCAGCACCAGGCGAAGGTGATCGCGCATGTTGATGGCATCGCAGCCTCTGCTGCGACCGGCCTTTGCATGGCCTGCGACGAGGTGGAGATCAGCCAAGGCGCTCAGTTCATGATTCACAACGCCTGGACGATCGCGATCGGCAACAAGTCCGAGATGTCGAAAACCGCGGAGCTGCTGACCAAGATTGACGCCGGGCTCGCCGGCGATTACACCCGCCGCTCCGGACAGAGTTCCGAGCAGGTTGTGCAGTGGATGGACGAAGAGACCTGGTTCACCGCTGATGAGGCGGTGCAGCACGGCTTCGCCGACCGCGTGGTGGAGGTGGTGGGCAAGAAGGGCGCCAGCAACAGCTGGGATCTCTCTGCCTACAACAACGCCCCGGCCGTGCTCGGGAAGCCCAAGAACACTGCGAGCGATGACGATGCCGCCATCGCCGCCCATCGAACCGGGCTTGATCGGCGCCTTGCGCTGCTCGAGCGCGCGCCTGCGTAAGCGACTCCCGCCCGCAGTTCATCAGCCGCCGCAAGGCGGTTTTTTTTCGCCCAAAGGAAACTGACACATGCCCCTTAACATTCAGGCCGAGCGGGAGCGCCGCACCGCGCTGGCAAAGGAAACCCGCAACCTGCTGGACACCAGCACCGGTGACGGCAACACCTGGACTGCCGAGAACCAGGCCAAGTACGACACCAATATCGCCGAGATCGAGCGTATCGACGCTTCCATCGAGCGCCACCAGAAGGTCATGGACCTGACCGCGGACAACCACATGCGCGATGCCGGCGTGCGCGAGCACCAGGCGCCCGGCAACAGCGAGCGCCCGCAGGACCGCAAGCTCTTCGACAAGTGGGCTCGCGGTGGTGACAAGGCCCTGAGTGCGGAAGACTGGACCCAGGTCAATGCCGCGATGAGCGGCAACCCGAATGTGAACCCGGAACAGGGCGGCTATACCGTCCCGACCACGCTCGCAGCTCAGATCCTCGAAGCCCTGAAGGACTTCGGCGGCATGCGCCGTGTCGCGGACGTCTTCAGCACTGCCGGCGGCGAGCCGATGCAGTACCCGACCAGCGACGGCACCTCGGAAGAGGGTGAGGTCGTGGCGGAGAACCAGTCGGCGACCGACGATGACGTCGAGTTCGGCACCAAGGGCCTGGGCGTGCACAAGTACAGCTCCAAGGTCGTCACGGTGCCCTGGGAGCTGCTGCAGGACACGACCTCGGACATCGAGGGCTTCATTACCCGCCGCCTGCAGACCCGGCTGGGGCGCGTCACCAACCGTCATTACACCGTGGGCACCGGCGTCGGCCAGCCGATGGGTCTCATCACTGCCGCCAGCAACGGCAAGATCGGCGCGGCGTCCGCCGTTCCGCTCATCCTGTATGACGACCTGATCGACCTCGAGCACAGCATCGACCCGGCATACCGCGCAAACGGTAAGTGGATGTTCCACGATGACATGCTGAAGATGGTCCGCAAGGTCAAGGACGAAAGCGGCCGCCCGATCTTCGTGCCGGGTTACGAACAGGGCAACCCGGGCGGTGCCCCGGATCGTCTGCTGAACCGGGATATCGAGATCAACCAGCACATGGACAGCCCGGCCGCTGGCGCCAAGTCGATTGTCTTCGGTGACTTCAGCTACTACA
The DNA here is from genome assembly GCF_039673155.1 of Stenotrophomonas sp. TWI1149. Taxonomy (NCBI): domain Bacteria; kingdom Pseudomonadati; phylum Pseudomonadota; class Gammaproteobacteria; order Lysobacterales; family Lysobacteraceae; genus Stenotrophomonas; species Stenotrophomonas sp. TWI1149. The sequence goes on along the minus strand of NZ_JBDJLB010000018.1, from coordinate 76,833 downwards.
AGATCCGCGACGTGATGGCGGTGACGCTGTTCCGCTTCAACGATTCGGCCTACATCAAGAAGGGGCAGGTGGGCTTCCTTGCCTGGATGCGAACCGGCGGCAACCTGATCGACGTGGGCGGCGCGGTCAAGACCTTCCAGCACGGCGCCGCGGCGTAATCCAGCGTCATTGAATGGCCGGGCGGTCTGCTGACCGCCTGGCCTGTACCAGGAGCAGGACCATGGCAAAACAGAAACCCCAGGCCTCGCCGGCCAGTGAAGCTGCGGTGGGTGAAGATCCAGCCGCAGTTGCATCCGGCGTTGAAATTCCCAACGCGGGCGGCGTTGCTGCCGTCACGACGCTCGGTGGCGACTCCATCGGAGGGCCCGACGGTGTCACTGACCAAGCGGCTACCGAGAGCGCCGCCACCGGGGCGGCCGATGCGGCGACGGTCGAGGAATCCGGTCAGCAACAGGCCCACGATGAACAAGTTCCACCTGCGCAGATCCTGCTGGGCGGGAAGGTGCGCGCCTTGGTGCTGAGCGACAACGCTTTCGGGCGCTGCGGCGAGGTCCGGGAGTTCGAAGCCGCACACGCCGCCGCGATCGAGGGGGGCGGCTTCATCGACACCCATCCCAACGCCGTAGCTTCCGCTGAAGGGGATTGATCCATGTTGCGTACGCGAGCCCCAGCCACTGAAGAGCCGGTGAGCTTGGCGGAAGCGAAGGCGCACCTGGCTGTGATCCACGCCGCAGACGACCTCCTGATCGGTGCCCTGATCGTGGCCGCCCGCGAAGTGGTTGAGCGCGCGACCGCCTACGCGCTGGTGGTGGCCAGCTACGAATGGAGCCCTGTGGGCGAGCGACGCGCGCCTCTTCCCATCGAGCCGGGCAGTGTCACCAGTGCTCCCGGTGAGTACCCCGTGCTGTTCGATACGGTGCCCGGGCCGGTGCCGGCGCCACTGCGGGCGGCGATTCTGCTGCTGGTCGGCGACCTCTACGCGAACCGTGAAGCGGGCATCACTGGCACCATCCACGTGGAGAACCCAACCGTCGACCGGCTGATGTTCCCCTACCGTCGGGTGTTCCCATGAGGCGGGCGGGTAAGTACCGGCATCGCGTCACGCTGCAGGCCTTCACCTTGGTGCGTGACCAGCTCGGTGGAGACAGGAAGGATTGGACGGACTGGCACAAGGACGTGCCAGCGGAAGTGGTGCCGCTGTCCGGACGGGAGTTCACGGCGGCAAGTGCCGAGCATGGCCAGGTGACGGCACGCATGGAGATCCCGTATCTGCCGGGTGTCCTCAACACCATGCGGGTGGTGTTCGACGGCCAGGTCTACGCGATTCGCGCGGTGCTGCCGGATCCGACGGCGCGCAGCCACATCAACCTCATGGTGGATGCCGGGGTATCCGATGGCTGAAGAATTACAGCTTCATGGCCTGAAGGGGCTGTTGACGACCCTGCGCGGCCTGCCGGACGAGGTCCGTGGAAAGCCACTGCGCACCGGCATGCGCAAAGGCGGCAACATCATCCGTGATGAGGCGCGAAACCGGGTGGTGAAGCATTCCGGCTTCCTTGCCAGCGAGATCGTTGTCCGGAGGGCCAACGCAAGGAACCGGCGCCGAGCAGGGGTAGGGAAGGACGGGGAGTACTTCACCGTCGGTGTGCGGGTTGGCAGGAAGGCCAAGTACTCGAATACGAAGCGCAATCAGCGCCTGCGCCGCGTCGGCAAGGTCTACGAAACGACGGGGTGGGCGCACTACTGGCGGCACGTCGAGTTCGGGACCAAGAAGATGGCGGCAAAGCCATTCCTGACGCCTTCGGCTGAGGCCCGTGGTCCGCAAGCTGCCCAGGCGATCATCAATGAAACGTGGATCGCGATCACTCGCGCGCTGAAACGACAAGGCTGGGTGCTGTGATGGTTCCTTTGATCCAATCGATATTGCAGGCCAGCGGCCCTGTGCTCGCGCTGTTGGGGAACCCGATTCGCGTGTGGCCCGGGGTGGCGCCCGAGGGCGCGGCGCTACCCTACGCGACGTGGGGCGTTGTGGGCGGGTCACCAATGGCGCAGCTTTCCGATCCGCCGCCGGCGGACGGCTGGCGGGTGCGCCTGACCGTATGGGGCGACGGAGCGAGCCAGGCCAACGCCGCTGCGGTGGCCATCCGCGACGAGGTGGAGCGCCACGGCAGCATCGAGTCCTACAACCCCACGCCTGATGACGACGACACCGGTGCGTTCGGCATTTCCTTCGACGTGCGGCTGCTGGCCATCCGGTAGCCCTCAACACCGCAACCCCAACCGCCGGCGCAAGCCGGTTTTTTTGTGCCCGGCGACCGGGCTTCTACAAGAGGTAAACCGCAATGGGCGTTTTGAAGTCCAAGCACACCCAGCTGTTCATCGCCACCGCGCTCGCCGAGGTCACCAAGGTGACCCGTCTGCGTTCGGTTGGCTTCCCCGATGGCCAGGCATCGGAAATCGACGTTTCCGATTTCGACGATGACTGGGATCAGTTCGTTGCCGGCCGCAAGGCCACCGGCAGCACCACCATCGAGATCAACTACGACGCCGTGGACCACGAGAAGATCGAGGCCCTGCACACCAGCGGCGCTGTCGTGGACTTCCTGGTCACCGCACCGAAGTCTGAGACCGAGGGCGTGGAGAAGCCCGTCGCAGTCAATGGCGTCATCACGCCGCCGACCGATGTGGTGTCCAAGCAGTTCAAGGGCTTCGTCCAGAACTTCGCCGTCCAGGTGGCGGACAACGATATCTGGAAGGCCACCATCACCATTCGCGGCTCCGGCGCGGTCACCACCCACCGTCCGGCGCCCTGACCGGCGCAACGGCGCTCTCTCTTTCGGCCCGCTTCGGCGGGCCTTCTCTATGGCCGGGTGCGCGGGAACCCCCGCGTGTTAGCCGTGCGCGGCCTGCGCACCCAGCCACCACTTCAGGAAACGGTCCATGAGCAAGACCAACGACACCCCGGCGACCGACACGCTCGCCACCTCCCAGACCGTGCTGCAGGCCTTCACCAGCTTGGGAATGTTCGCGTCCAAGGACGTGCATGCAGACACCATCACACTGCCCGGCGGCGACAAGGCGCAGTTTCACGTGCGCGAGCTGCCGGACGCGGAGTTCCGCAAGCTGTTCCAGGACGGCGATCGCGCCAAGCTGATCGCAGCAACCATCTGCGACGAGAACGGCAAGCCGGTAATGACGGCCGCCCAGGCGGCACAGCTGAAGCCGCTGGTGGCCGCCGAGCTGCAGCAGGTGGCGATGAAGCACTCGGGCTTCGGCGACAAGGCGGCTGACGCCCAGGCCGAGGCGGGAAACGCCTAAGGCAGCGGGGCGAGGACTGGTTCTGGCACGTCCTGGCCGGCCATCTGCATCGCACGGTGGCCGAGCTGCGCGGGACCATGTCTCGCAAGGAGTTCCTGCGGTGGTGGGAGTTCCACAAGCGAAACCCCATCGATCCGGTGGGGCTGCACATCAAGCCGGCCGCATTCGCTGCCTTCACCTTCGCCGCGCACAGCCAAGGAGGCACGAAGCGCGGCATGCAGGACTTCATGGACGTGCTGGTGCCCCGGTCGGACGACGACGAGGCGCAGGACTGGTTCGATTCACTGGGATGACCAATGGCTGACAACTTCGGGCGCTTCGCGGTGGTTCCCATCGGCCAGCTGCTGGCCGCGCGCGACGGCGGCCTCACGCTCGCCACCACTGCTGCGGCCAACATCAATCGAATGGCCAAGTCGGACGTGGCCCAGAGCACGGGCACGGTGGGTGTCGAGTTCGCCGTATGGGGCGACGACCCGATGGCGGCAATGATCGGCGTCGTTACCGGCGCGGCGCCACTCAACGCCTACCCGGGGGCTACGGCCGCGGGGATCGGCTGGGAGCTTGGGACGGGGCGGCTGGTGTTGAACGGCGCGGCCGTTGCCAGCGGCCTGCCGATCGCCAAGCACGGCGATATCGCGGGGCTGCGCGTCGTGTTCGGCACTCCGACCCGCCTGCAGCTCTATCTGGGTGCCACCCAAGTGCATCAGCGCGATATTCCCTTGGGTGGCCCGTTGCACTTCGCCGCCGCGCTCGCGGCGAGCAAGGCAGGGGGCTTGTGCATGGTGGTGAACGCCGGGCAGTGGAACGCTCGCGGGCCGGCTGCGCTGGCCGGCTGGAAGCTCGCCACGGCCTCTGGAGCCGTCACTCGCTTGTCAGATGCGGACTGGCTGACCGCGCCCGGTGACCTTCCGGCCAATGCGCGATACGAGGGGCTGATCGCCGAAGGGGTGAACCTGATCAGCGAGATCAACTTCTGGCCTTGGGGCGGTGATCCGGTCACCCAGACCAGCGCGGCCGAGTGCGTGGTGCTCGACGCCGACGGACTTCTCGACAACCTGGCATTGTCCGGCGCCTCAGGGATGCCGGTGCAGATCCGGGCGGGCAGCTCCGCCGGCATGCTGGCTGACACCACTGCCGTGTTCCGCTTCACCGTGGACCGCATCGAGATCAACGACGACGGCAGCAAGACGGTTCACTTCCGCGACGCGCACGACGATCTGGATGAAACGATCAACCGCGGCGTGTTCATGCCGAACATCGCCGCGTTGGCATGGAAGCCGCAGCCGGTGGTGATCGGCGCGGTGGCCAGCGTGCCGGCAATGGGTGCCAACTCGGATGCGACGGCGATGTTCGTGGCCGACGGCCTGGTCTACGCCGATGCGGTGATGGACCGAGGTGACCTCATGGAGCCAGGGACGTTCTCGCTGTCGCCGGACGGGCAGCAGCTGATCATGAAGTCGCCGCCGGTCACGCCGGTGGTGGCCGATCTGTCGAGCGTTGGGCCGGGCCAGCGCCCGGCCACCCTGCAGCAGGCGATCGCCGACATCATGGGCCGCCTGGGCAAGACCTCATGGTCAGGCGGCGACTGTGCTGCGGTTGATGCCGCGACGGGCTATGCGGGCGTGGGCTACTACGCCGGCAATGCCATCACCGGGCGGGATGCCATGAACGCCATCCTCCCCAGCTATGGGGCGGCCTGCTACCAGGACGCCACCGGGGTGCTGCGTTTCACCCGGGTGGTGGCCCCCGAGACGTTCGGTGGTGCTCCCGCGTTCGAGCTCACGGCGAACGACCTGGCCGAGGATCTGGTGGCGGTGCCAGACGACGCGCCGAACCTGACACGCCGCATGGCATACCGCCCGAACGCTCAGGCGTTGGGTGCCTCGGATCTGGTCACGGATGTGGTGGACGTGCCGCAGGCGCGACGCGACGAGCTGACCGGCCTGTTCCGCGGGCAGGTGTACGGCGGCGGGGTGCTGCACCAGCACTACCGCCGGGCCGACGCGGCAGATCCGGTGCTTTCGCTGTTCTGGAGCGCGGCCGACGCGCAGTCGGAGATCGACCGGGTGGTGGGCATGTACCGCCAGCAGCGGTTCTTCTACCAGGTGACGGTGCGTGGCGATCAGAGCCTGGCGCCGCAGCCCGGTCAGATCGGCCGGCTGACGTACCCGCGCTATGGCCTAGACGAGGGCAAGACGGTGCTGGTGCGGCGCGTTGAGCGCAACCCGGCCACGGGTGACGTGGTCCTGACGATGTGGGGTTGATCGGATGCTGATCGGATATGGAATGCCAGCCCCTCAATCGGTGGCGCTGGTGGGCGGGACCTGGCTGACGGCAGATGGCGGAGCGGCGCTGTTCGACGGCAAGCCCGCGCGCCGGGCGCGCATCGCCCGCACTGGTGCGCTGTCCATCAACATCACCCTCGCCGAGGCTGTCGTGCCGGGGATCGTGGCCGTGCTGGGCCTCAACGTGCCCGCCGGTGTCACCGTACGTGCGGCAGGCGCCACCGGCCAAACCATACGTCTGCCCAGCGGCAGCGTATGCGCCTGGCTATTTCCGACCGGCACTGCCTCGGTCAGCAGCGTTGCGGTCCAGATCGAAACCACGGTGACCAACGTTGAGGTCGGGGAGATAGCGATATTCCGCACGGTGGACGTTGGAATCACGGATGGATGGGCGGTGGCACCGATCGACGCCAGCACCCACACGAGAACCAAGGGCGGGCAGGTGAACACGGTCGCGGGTGCCATGTACCGCCGCCTGACCGCGACGCTGTCTGGCCGCGCGACTGAGGTGGTGCGTAAGGGCGGCCTGGCCGGAACGGACTGGGAGACGGTCGCAATGGCAATGGCTGGGCGCCAGCGCGCATGCGTGGTGCCGCAATACCGCGACATTCAGACAAACGCGTTTGATCCGGTTCTGGCCGCGCGCGCTGCCATGTATGGCCACGCCACCCAGCTGCCCTCTGCCGAGAACATCAGCCGGCAGTACTTCAGCGGATATGTGGAGTTTGAAGAGGTTCCGGCCTGACGGTTCCGTTGTCCGACTTCCCGGTGAGACAATCCGCGCTTCTTCACCAAGGAAAGCAGGGATGATTGAACACACGAGCAAAGTGGATGTGCCTGACGACGAGCCGCCGTCTGCGCCTGATGACCTGCCAATCCGTGCAGGAGACACGCTGGAGGAAATTGGGAGGCTCATGCTTTTCCTGTCCGTTGTCGCAGGCGGCGTGGGAATTTTCGCCTTCGGCCGAATCCCCACCGTAACGAGTTGGGGCATCAGCTATGAGTGGCACCCCCTCGCGGTCTTGGCTGTTCTGATCGGCGCGGTCTGGGCCGTCGCTCTTTCATGGGCGGTATATAGAGCGGGAACGACGCTGCGGTGGATTGAGGCCATCGGCCGGAAGCTCGACATCAAATAGTCGCGTAGCCCTAGAGGCTCCGCTGTGACCAGGCCCGCCACGTGCGGGCCTTTTTTATGGACGGAATATGGCCCTTTACACCCTGACGGTTGATCTGCTGGCCGAGACGGGCAGCTTTGAGCGGGACTTGGGCAAGGCTGCCCGCGCGTCTGATCGGTCGGCGCGTGCAATGCGGCAGATGCAGCGCGAGATGTCCGACAGCTTCGCCCAGGCGGCACGTGACGCAAAGGTGTCCGTAACCAGCATCGACCTGAGCATGGCCACACTCGCCAAGGGGTTCGGCGCGATCGGTGGTGGCGCGCTGCTGGGAATGTTCATCACCGAAACCATCAACGCGCAGAACGAGTTGGCGCAGCTGAATGCCGCCCTTAAGTCGACCGGACAAGCCGCTGGCTTCAACAGCAGACAGCTGACGGACATGGCCGACAAGATGGCCAAGGCGACCATCCATTCGTCGGGCGAGATTGTCAACGCGCAGACGCGCCTGCTGTCATACACTGGCATCGTCGGTGAGAACTTCCCCCGTGCGCTGCAGCTGGCGATCGACCAGTCGGTACGTCTGAGCGAGAGCATTACCCAGTCCGCGGAGACGGTTGGCAAGGCGTTGGAATACCCGGCCGAGGGTGTCTCTGCGCTGACGAAGCAAGGCTTTAAGTTCACCGCGCAGCAGAAGGACATGCTGGCGTCGCTGGAGGCGGCCGGAAGGCTGGGCGAGGCGCAGGCCATCGTCATGGGCGTAATGGAAGAGTCCTATGCCGGCGCAGCCAAGGCCGCTCGCGAGACGCTGGGCGGAGCGCTCATCGGCCTGAAGGAGTCCTTCAACGACCTGCTGGGCAGCCAGGCACAGAGCGGTGGAATCGCTGCGGCCACCGCAGCGGTCAATTCTTTCGCCGAGAACCTCAGCGTGGTGGCAGCGGCCGCCGTTCCGCTCGGCGTAGGCTTGGGCGTGTTCTACGCTGGTGGCAAGCTGACCAAGGGCATCGCTGCACTGAATACGCTCTGGGCGACGAACGCGGTCGTGGCCAATCGCGCCTCAGTAGGCATGATGGGCATGGTCCCAGCAACTGTTCGCCTCACAGCGGCGCAGACCGCCGCCCGCGTTGCCGCGCAGGGATTGTCATCTGCCTACGCCGCACTTGGTGGCCCGGTCGGGATTGCCGCCGCACTCGCCACTGCAGCGGCCGGTTGGTGGGTGATCCGCGATAGCACCAAGGATGCCGACAGCGCCCTCATCGACTTCAACGGAACGATGGCTGACACCATCGATAAGTTTCGCGAGCTGAACAAGCAGCAGCAGGCGGGCGAGATCCTGCGACTGCAGAAGGAAATGGAAGCGGGTTACGACGCGATCGCCAGCGCCATTGATCGTATGTACGGCGTGGCAAACAGCGAAGTCGGTGGCATCCCCGCTCGTGAGTATGGCAAGGAGGTGCGCTCGCTGCGCGAGCAATTGCAGGCCGGGAAGGTCAGCGCGGATCAGTTCGCTGCTGAGCTCGCTAACGCCAATGCCAGGCTCTTGGAAGGTGCGCCCGCTGCGAAGCGGATCACCGATAGATTTGTTGAGCAGACAGCGTCAGCCGCCACCCTGGGCCTGAAATACGAGCGGCAGAATCAGCTGCTCGGCACGTTCATCGGCACCAGCAATGGAGCCGAACGGCAAACGGATGCAACGACGGCAGCATTGAATCGCCAGGCAGTAGCTTCCAAGGCCGCTTCCGACGGGATCGACCAGCACCTGAAGTCGCTACAGTCCAGCATTGACGGCCAGCTCGTGAACCTCGTGCGCCTGAAGCAGGGCGCCGAGGCAGCCTTCATGGTTGACGTCGGGCAGAAGATCAACGCGGCCGGCGGCGCCGACAAACTCAGCGCGGAGCAACGCGCTGAGTACAACAAGCAGATCACGCTGGGCCTTAGCCTGATTCGTCAGACCGAGGTGGCCCAGAAAGCCGCGCAGTCTGCGAAGGCGGGTGACAAGGCGGCGATCAAGGAGCAGAAGGCCGCGACCGACGCCCTCGAGCGCAACCGCCAGCAAGCGGAGCTGGCGGCAGCGGCAATGAATGGCCCGCTCCACGAGGCGATGGCCAAACACCTGCAGAACATGGCCGAGTACAACGCAACGTTGGCCAAGGGCAACATCGCCCAGGCTGATGCCAACGTGCTGATGGCGCAGAGCGCGATGGAGTACGCCAAGGTAGCTGCGGAGGTGGATCGCGCCATTGCGAGTCCGGAGGCCTTGCTTGCGACCATGGACGGCGAGCTGGCCATGCTGGGCAAGATCGGGCGCGCGCGCGAGCTTTACCGCCGACAGCTGCTCAATGAGCGGGACATGCGGCAGGAGCTGCAGAAAGCGGTCGAGGCCGCGGGCGGCAAGGAAGCGCTGGCACTGGCCAAGGGAGCGGCAAGCTACGAAGAGTACGAGCGGTCGATGCTGGCTGCGGCTGATGCATCTGCGGCGCTATCGCTGCGGGTAGAAGAGGCAGCGGCCAACGTCGAGGCGTGGGCCAACGTGGTGATCTACGGTGTCGGCGATGCCGCCGATGCGATGGCGGACTTCGTTGCCGGCGGGCTGCGCGACTTCAACGGGCTGTGGGATGACCTGAAGGACGTGGCCAAGCAGGGGCTACGCGACCTCGCGCGCCAGCTGCTGCAGCAGAAGCTGGTGATCCCGATCCAGACCAGGATCATGGAGGGCTTCAGCAACTGGGGCAGCCAGGGCGGCGGCTTCAGCATGCAGAGCATCATGGGCATGTTCGGCGGGAACGGATCCGCCGCCGGTGGCCAGAACCTTGGGACGATCGCCGGGCTGTTGTCCAAGGGGCAGGGCCTTTTCAGTGCCGGCTCCGCCGCCTCGAGTGGCGCCAGCGCTGGCAGCCTCATGGGATTCGGCAACAACGTCGCGGCACTCACCGGCGGCGGCGCCGCGGGTGGGTCCGCAGCAGCTGGCGCTGGTGCTGCCGGGTCTGCCGCCGCGGCGGCGGTGCCGATCATCGGCTGGATCGTCGCCGGCATGATGAAAAACGCGGAGCTGTTCGACCAGGGATGGGACATCGCCAACGGCGAAAGCTGGGCAGGCAAGATCGCCACGGCGGGCGCTGTCGGCCTGGCCGACAAGGGGTTCCGTGGCCTGGGCCTCAACGACAAGACGGCATCGATCCTGTCCGGCTCCAGCATCCACGCAAAGCTGTTCGGCCGTAGCGCGCCCAAGATCACGGGGCAGGGCATTACCGGCAGCTATGGTTTCGATGGCTTTGCCGGCCAGAGCTATGCCGACGTCAAGGCCAAGGGCGGCCTGTTCCGCAGCGACAAGAAGTGGACTCAGTACACCGGCCTCGATCCGAACATTGATCGCACCTTCGACATGGCCGCGCGCCAGGTGCGCGGGGCGACGACGGACCTCGCCAAGCAGCTGGGTGTCGATTTGACGCAGCAGCTCGCTGGCGTCCGGGTGAGCCTGGGCAAGCTGACGCTGTCGGCCGACTCGGCCGAGGCTAAGGCCCAGCTGGAAGCCTACCTGGGTGACATGACCGACCGCCTGTTCACCGAGGCGGTTCGGGCGGCCGGGTTCGGCAACCAGCTCGACGGCTACTACGAGTCGGCCGACGTGTTCTCCGCGCTGAGTGCATCGATCGCGCTGGCCGTCGGCAATGCCGACGAGCTGGGCCGGGCGCTCAACAGCATGGAGATCGAGAAGGTCAACAAGGCGGTCGACTACTTCCAGGACCTGGCCGGCGTCGCCGGGACGGATCTGGCGACCCAGATCGAGAAGGTCACCGGGCTGCTGGGGAACTACGCCACGCTGATGGCCGACGTGTCCACGCAGCTGCTCACCGGCAACCTGACGCAGTACCAGTCGCAGGCGCTGACGATCGAGCGCACGTACCGCCAGCAGGTGAAGGCGGCCAACGACTACGCCAAGGCGCTGGGCCTGTCCGGCGCCCGGGCGGAAGACCTGGCCAAGATCGAAGCGCTGCGGGCGACCAACATGGGCAAGCTGCAGGCCCAGATAGACGCCGACAAGAAGGCCATGAAGTACGGGCTGTCGATCAGCGACCTATCGCCGCTGACCGATCAGGAGAAGCTGCAGGAGACGATGCGGGAGCTGGAGCGCGCCGTATCCGGCGGCGACAGCAGCGCGGCGCAGGCGGCCGCACAGGCCGCGCTGGGCTTCGGTCGCAATCTCTACGCCAGTGGCCAGGACTACAACAGGCTCTACGGGCAGGTCACCGGCCTGATTGACAGCATGAAGGTGGGCAACCTCGACCTCGAAGACGGAACCAGCATGGGCAAGCTGGCTGACGTGATCGAGGCGCTTCCGGACAACTTCAGCCGGGCGGTGTTTGACCTGGTGGTCGATGGGAAGGACCAGGCCGAGACGACGGCGGCCGTTCAGCAGGGCAACACCCTGCTGGCCGAACAGAACCAGGTGCTCCGCGAACTTCTGCGCGTGACCACCTCGGGCGTACGCGCGAGCAACAGCTCCTCGATGCGCGAAGCACTCAACGCAAGGTAATCCCCAATGCAAGAACGGAAAATCACCCTGATCGATATCGGGGCGGGCGCGCTGCCGTCTGTCACCCAGGTCGCGGCGCAGAACACGTCGTGGTTCCCGATGGTCTACGTGTCGCCAGGCACGCCGCCGGTGGAGGGCGTCACGCCGGAGCCGGTCGCCGACGGCGTCCTGATCGAGTGGGACGCCGTCGATCAGGCGGGGGTGGTCTACATCATTGAGCGGGGCCCCACCCAGAACGGGCCGTGGACGGAGATCCACCGCACCACCGAAACCCGCTATCTCTACAGCGATGGCAGCGGGCAGAAATGGTATTTCCGCATCACCGCCTCGGTGCGCGGCAAGCCGGGGCAGGGCAGTGTCGTGGAGGCGACGCCCGCGCCGACGACCGCGCAGCTGGTTGCTGCACAGCAGAAGCTCGACAAGGAGATCGTGGACCGGGCTGTAGCCGATGCCAACGAGGCGTCAGCGCGAGCCCGCGATATAGGTCTGGTCAACGCAAGCCTGGTGCTGGAGGCGCAGACCCGCGTAACCCAGATCGGGCAGGCGATGGACGCGGTAGCAGCCGAGGGACAGGCGCGAGCCAACGGGCTGCTAAACGAGAAGCTCGAGCGGCAGGCGGAGATCACCGCGGAATCGGAGGCCCGTCAGAGCGCGGTCGAGTCCCTCTCACGCGCGATGTCGGAAGTCGCCGCCGGCAGCGGCACTCAGTTTGACAGCGCGAAGATCTGGCACTTCAACACCACCGTCGAAGGCTGGACCAGCAACGGGGGCACGCCCACCATCGTTGACGGTTGGCTGCGCCCATTCAACCTCTCCAACGCTTACATCACTTCTCCGACCACGCTCGCGATCGATGGCGCGGCGTATCGCTTCATCAAGGTGCGCATGCGCAAGGTGGGCGCGCCGGCGTGGAAGGGCACCGTATGGTGGACCACCGACGCCGACGCCACTTTCACTGCGGCTAAGTCAGTCACGATCCCGGAGCCGTCGTATGACGCAAACGGCATCGCCACGCTGGACCTCGACAACCTCCCGTGGAACGGTGGATCCCCCATTCGACAGGTCCGGCTTGACCTGACGGTTGCCCAGACCGTCAGTGCATACCTGCTGTACGACTACATCGCCATCGGCCGGCCCGCGCCCGGTGCCAGTGTGGCGCTGGTGCAGGAAGAGACGCAGGCCCGCGTCACCGCGCTCGCGGCGGAGGCCAGTCAGCGGAATACCCTGGCCGTGCAGATGCGCGGCAACTACACCGGCAGCGACCTGAGTCAGGCGCAGGGGTTCGTGGGCGAGGAGCGCACCGCCCGTGCGGCGGCCGACAGCGCGCAGGTGCAGCGCATCAGCACGATGGAGGCGCGCATGCCCGCGGGTTCCGGCCAGCTCGCGTCCACGGCCTCCGTCACGCAGCTGCAAGATGCAATGGTCGCTGCCGACCAAGCCAACGCTCAGGCTACGACGACAGTCAACAGCAAGCTGACGGGCCTGCGCATGACCGGGGACAACATCGTCCCCAACAGCAATTTCGCCACCGGAATGGAGTGGTGGACGCGGACAGTTGGGCCTGCGGGCAACAGCATCGAGTGGGGCGCCGCCAGCGGTGACGCCGGTCCGGGCGTGGTGATCGGCCGGGGATCGGCCGCGTCATCGCCTTGGATTGCCGTCAATGAAGCGGCGTGGCAGCCAGTGAAGGCGCCCCGCAGGTTCCGGGCAATCTTTAAAGCGCGCGCTGTGGGTACGGGCGGCAACGTGCTTATGCGACAGCACGTACGCGACGCGGCGCTGGTAGAAGGGGTGTCCGATGTGACAGTCGCGGTCACCAGTGCGACGTGGCAGCGCTTTACCGTCGAGTGGTCAGAGATCGGGTCCACAAGAATCGAGGCGCGATTCACGACCTACGTGACGACCGTCGGCGGTACGATCGCCTTCGATCGGATCGAGATCTATGACGTGACCGATCAAGTGGCGAACGAACTGACGGCCTCGGGCCTTCAGTCCATCACTACGCGGACCGGTGTAATCGAGGGCACCTTGGTTGCGCAGGGCACTGCGCTGACCCAAGTTCAGGCGGACCTGGCTGGGAAGGCCAGCACCTCGGCGTTGACGTCGCTCGACAGCAAGGTCAGTCAGCTCGGGGATACCGTCACGAGCCAAGGCACCGCGTTGACCAATGTCACTGCCAGTCTGCAGAGCATCGGCGGCGACAACCTTCTAGGGAATAGCAGCTTTGAGGCTGCCACTAACACCCCCGCGGCGGTGCCAGGTTGGAGCAACAACAGTGGTGGCTTGGGGGCGGGGGTCACTCGCCGCCAGTGGGCAGACTCGACGCTTCCGGGGTCTACGCGGGCATGGCGCTGGGAACTGGAGAGCGTTCCGGCTTCGGGATATCTGGAAGGGATTAGTACCAGCGGCGTGAAGCTGATGAAGGTGGAGTCTGGAAAGGCTCACACCGTTTCGGCATACGTCCGAGGGACGGCCGGCGTGCGCGTGCTCTTGCAGTTCGCATGGCGAGATGCCGCCAATGCAACCATCAGCTACAGCGGAACGCCTGCCGCCGCGCAGTACCGCGCCGCGGCCGATTGGGGTCGGATCTCATGGACCGGCACGGCGCCTGCCGCTGCTGTGACGTGCGTCGTTTACATTCGAGTGTACGGCGGCAATGTCCCCGACCAGTGGGTTGAATGGGACAACGTACAGGTGCAGGTGGGGTCAGTTGCAACTGGGTACGCACCATCGCTCGATGAGATCGCCAGCGCTACCGCAGCAAATGCTTCAGCTGCCAGCACGCTGACGGGCAAGGTCACTGCATTGGAAGGTACGACCATCGCTCAGGGCCAGGCGATAACGACGGTCTCCGCGGGCTTGGCGCAGGCGAATCGGTCCGGTAACAACATGATCGTCGATGGTAGTTTCGAGGGGCGGGTTGCCGGCACCACGCTCGCCGCCTGGGCGGTGATCGCCCCGGGCGGGCGCACTGGAACGAACGCTTTGGTGGTGAGCGGCGATGGTGTGGCGCGGAGCACCATCATTCAGACGTTCGACGTTACACCCGGGCGGGTTTATTTCGCCGAAGCGTGGGTAAAACGAGTGGGTAGCGCGACAGGTGGCACTATCCAGCTGCGCGGCAACCTGTCTCTCAATGGGGCCTCGGCCACATTCCCCGCCTTTCAACAGCTCAACGTGTCGCAGCTGAGTGCTGAGGACTGGGTAAAGATTGGTGGCAAGCTGACCGTCCCTGAAGGAAAGAACCAACTTCACCTTCAGGCGTACCACAACGGCAGCGTGGTGGCCGGGCAACAGATCCTGTGGGATGACTTCGTGCTGCTCGACGTTACCGAAGCGGCTGCGGCACAGGGCGTCGCTGACGCGACAGCCAACGGCCTCAGCGCGCTGACCACGACGGTCACTCAGCAGGGCGGGCAGATTACCGCCCAAGCTACCCAGCTGAATCAGGTCCGGGCGTCGGTCGATGGCAAGGCGGACGCCGAAGTGGTGACGAGCATGAGCGCCACGGTGGCGAGCCTGGGGCGTGGCGGTAACCTGATCACCAACTCGACGTTTCCGCAGTGGCAACGAAACGGCTGGGGCTGGTACAGCAATCCCTGGGGATTCAGGGAATTGGGCAACCCCACTGGTGATAGTGCTTGGACCCCGACAGGGGTTAGCGGTATTGGTTCGATGAAAGCGGGCGTCTTGGGCAATGGCCAGGACGGCTACTTCGGTACTGAGTATTTCATCGGCATTGAAGGGGGGCGGACCTATTGCATCAGCGGCTACATGTCGACCCACCGCTGCTCAATGGTGCTTTACGCGGAGTTCTACGACGCCGCTGGCGCCATCGTTGGCAATATCTCGTGCCCATACAGCAACGCGCGAACCGAGGCCCCGATCACGCTCAGTAGGATTGCCCGGCCCTTTGCGATCGGCAACGCCCCGGCTACCGCTGCCAGCGCCCGAATCGTTGTCCGTGTGGTTGGCACCGGTGAGAGCGACCCGTACTTCTGGCTATGGCGGCCAATGTTCTCGGAGGTCGGGGACGGTGCGACTTCGGCTCCGCCATGGGCTGCTGGTGGCACGGAGAGCAGCGCCAGTTGGCAAGTCATGATGAACACCGATGGGTATGTGTCGGGGCTGCAACTGACCGCCAAGGGCCAGACCTCGCAGTTCAACGTGTTGGCCAGCGCCATGAACATCTTGTCGCCAGGCGGTGCAGACGGCATCGAGATGACAAAGGGCTACCTCCGGGTCTGGCGGGGCAACTCGCAGCGAATAATCGGTAATGGGTTCGGCAATAGCGGCGAAGGGCTGATCGACTACTTCGGCCCCAACGTGGGCGCCGTCGCGGCGAGCAAGGCAAACGCCACCGTCTGGATGGATGTCAACGGCAACGCCTACTGGGGTGGATCGCTGGCGGCGGGTGTGTTGCGCAACGCGGTACAGAGTACGCAGACGACCACGGTGGGCACGCAGGTGGTCAACGGGCCGTTCGGTAGCAACGGCCGAAACAAGAGCGTGGTGGTCGGCTTCAGCAGGCGCGTGAACAGGCAGAAGGGCCAGTACGGGCCGCAGGGGTTCGTCGCCGGTGGCGGCAGTAACACCTGCACGGTCAACATCTTCCGCAAGGTGGACAACGATCCAGAGACGTTCTGGACCTCTTTCACCGCTGGTGGTGGCGTGGACATCTACAACGAAACGGACGGCCCGGACATCGCGACCTCGTACTGGTCGGGCTCGGTCACGCTCAACGACGGCAGCGATGGAAGCCGCCCGCGGCAGTACCGGGCGGAGATCGTTGGATATAGCGAGCAGGCCGTAACGCACCAGTCGGGCACGTTCGACTCCCAAACCATCAACCAGAGCCTCTCGATCGTATCGACCGAGGTTTGACCGCTGACGCGGTGGCCAGCGCTCCTAGCCGCCGCACTACCAGGAGATACACATGCAATTTCGCGCAAAGCTGCAGATGAAGATGGAAGTGGCCGATCAGCCCGGTGTCGTCACCCTGAATTTCGTACCGATCGAGGCGGGTGTGCCGCAGCTCAGCCTGACGGTTGCACCGCTCGCAGCCGCCGGGCTGGTGACCGGGCGAATCTACAAGTTCACCGCCGAAGAAGACGAGGAACCCCAGGCGGCCTGACCGTTGTCGTCAGGCGACCTGGTCGAGCAGGCGTGCTTGGTTGGTCCGGGGTGTGTTCACCGCGCGGCTGACGCGATAGGCCTCCATCGCCGGCCTCGCTGGTCAGCTAGACGGCGTGCATCACTCGCAAGCACCGGCCTTGCTGTTGGCCATGGCTATCAGGCGAGCGGCGGCATCCGATCCCGTCGGAAAGCGCTCAATGAACTCTGCGAAGCGCGCCCCCGATATTGCCTGCCTAGATCCGCACTTTGAGCAAACGATCGCTGCTCCGCCCCCCGGAATGTTGGTCAGCCCTGGCTCTTCACAGACCGTAAAGAGATTGAAACAGGAAAGGCACTCAGCTCGTACCACACCTACAGGAGGGTACGTGGTGTTGTCCGGAACAGAGTCCGCAGGAGCCACCTCGTAGAGGTGGAACTTACCAGTGTTCGGCATTTCTGGACCTCGGTGCTTGCCTTGCTGACTTCCAATTGCAACGGCACGAACGTAGAGATCACGAAGTGAACGTGATGGCTACCTCATTTCGCGCAAATTTCACACCCGGTCATGTCTGGCAAGCTGAAGAATTCATATGGCAATTATCGTGTTTAACATGCTCTTTGCCGAAATTGCCGGAGAATTTGTGCGTGGCCTAAGCAAGGAACAGCAGTTTGCCCATTAGAGCGTTGGTGTATACAAGTCAGGTCGCCCCCAATCTTGGCGTGGATCAGGTGGACGACCTCGCCAAAGATGCCGCCCGGTTTAATGTGCAGGCGGGCGTAACAGGTGTGCTGCTGTTCGATGGAGTTAGATTTCTCCAATACATCGAGGGGCCGGAGGACGGCGTAAGCGTCGTCTATGCACGCATCATTACCGCGACCAGCCACTTCGACCTGAGAGAGATTGCGCACGGTCCAGTGGTCAGAAGGTTCTGCCCGTACTGGGCAATGCGGTGGCTGCCGACAGATCAGAGCGAGATTGATTTCATCTCACTCGGTGATTGGTCTGGCTTCCGGTGCGGCAATACCGATGGACCTCCAACAGGTGTGGATCGTCTGACAGGGATCCTGTTGCCGGAGATCAGCTCCGGCTCTCCGAGTCGATAGATCGTCCCGCAGACGGTCATCACGGCTGGCAGCCGGCCACCTGTGTACTGGTTCGCGGCCTTCGCTTGGCGGAGACACATGCGCATTTTGCCGCGGTGAATGCTGGTTACGCGACCTGCTCCAGCAGTTCCGGCCGGTTGTTCCTCGGAGTGTTCACTGCTCGGGTGACGCGATAGGCCTCCATCGCTGGCGGCTCGCTGGCCAGCAGCATCGCCATCGCGTCCTCTGGTTCGGCGGCCAGCCACTCATCGGCCTGGCCGGCCGTCAGCCACACCGGCATGCGGTCGTGGATGTCGGCCGACACGCCGCTGCTATCGCCGGTGATCACGGTGAAGGTGCCCAAGTTGTCCTGATCGAGCAGGGGGCTGGTGCTCTCCCACAGGCCGGCCGCCAGCAGCGGCCCGCTCGCGTGGATGAACCACGGATCTTTCTTCCCGTCCTCTGTATTGATCGACCACTCGTAGTACCCGGCCATGGGGATCAGGCATCGGCGTTTCTTGAACGCGCTGCGGAAGGCCGGCTTGGTCGCCACGGTCTCGATGCGCGCATTGATCGTGGAGCCCTGCAGCTTCTTGGCTTTTGCCCAGAAGGGGAGTAGCCCCCACGACAAGCGAGTGACCTGCAGGCCGGTGCCGCGATCAAGGATCACGGACGCGCGCTGCGTCGGCGCCAGGTTGTAGCTCTCCGGAATCGACATCAGGTCGCCGACCAGCTGGGGGAAGCCCAGGGTGTCGGCGTTTCTGATTGGGGTCTGGACGAATCGGCCGCACATGCCCAAATCCTAGACGTGCGCGCGTGAGGACGATGAAGCGGTCGAAGGTGAGGGACAGGCCGAGCTTTCAGGCGCAGCGGGGATGGGAGCTCCCTGCCGCATCAGCAACATGATCACGATGAGGTAAATTGTCCCTTCTTTAGAGCTATGTCGCTTTGGCATTTGCTTCGCCTGAGCCGTTTGGTGGGCGAAGGATAGGCCTATTAATCAGTGCTCAGGCTCGGGTTTTTCGGCGGTGTTCAGAATGGAATCAAGCGCCGGGAACTACCGGGACCGAGCGGGACTGAGCGGGACTGAGCGTGATGTCGGAACGTCTCATCATGTTCAGGATTTCCCCCAGAAAAACGTTGGTCATCCCCAGGCGGGGCGGCAGTTTGCGCAAGAGTGAATCAGAAGCCCTGGCGCCGCAGGTGGTGGCCTGCCCCCCATACCCGAGAAGATGCCAGACTCAACCCGTACCCGGCCCACCGGGCGCGCGCTCCGCGATCTCCGGCGCCAAGCGGCGGCTGTCTTATGAGCATCGGCTGGCGGCGTAGGGCAGCGCCCACGCTGCCGTGCGCAGTCGGCCTATGGTCCCCAGGGGTGCCGGGACGCATGATCGGTATGCCGGATCCGGGAGCCGCAGGCAGCTCAGCCCGGGTGCTGGGGCGCCTGAGCAGCGCCCCGCCGGCACCTTTGCACGGCCCTGACGCGCCGTCGCGGAATCTGAGACCCCGGCCCGTATCCTGCGCCCATGCTCCCGCCCTGCAATTTCACCGGATTCATGACCGCCCCTCAGCCTCAAGGCTGGGTGCAGGACGGCGAGCGCTGGGGGTTGTGGCGGAACGGCCGCGAGATCGCCGCCGTGCAGCCAGATGCCAAGGGCGTTCGGGTCCGCCTGTCCTGCAGGAAGCTGTGGGAAGACAAGGAGGTGCGGGCCGCAAGCGTGCGCCAAGGCAAACGCTACGCCGAGCGCTGGTGCGCAGCGCGGGTACTCGAGGGGGTGCCTCTGAAGGCGGCTGTGGCACGGCTGGTTGCCAACGACGAGCCGGCCCGCAAGTTCTCCCGCACCGAGATCCAGCAGCAGAGACGACTGCACGCGATCCCCAATTCGAAGTTGTAGCGGCAGTCAGCCTGCGTTGTCTCCGTATCGGCGCGTGCGACCGCCGGCGGCGACAGTAGCTGCATGGATCAGAAGAGCATCGGCAAGGCGCGCTGGGCGCGCGCGAGGGCGGCTTCGCTATGGCAGCAGGCCGACTACCTGGACAGCATCCGCAGCGGCGACTGGCGGGCGAGGGCGACTCGCCGGCGCGGCGCCGACCGGCTACGTACCGAGGCCGCGAGGTTCGACGGCATCGCCAACCGGCTGCAGCCTTTCGACGACGATCAGGCGGCCTGATTGACTGACCCCAAACTGACCCCATCCCACAGGCAAGTCATTGATTTCTGTAGGTCGCCAGTGATCGCGAATGAGCGGCTTAGTCGTTGTTTCTGTTGATCTTCCCCGACCTTGACATGGTGGGGCCCTACGGGCGTGGCCTATCGATTTCTGGCCCCACCGGAAATCCGCGCTTCTGGGCGTAGTCGAGGCCGGCGCCCTTCAAACGGTAACGAGGTTCGCTGATTGTGGAGAGTCGGTCCATCGCCCATCCTTTTTCCGCCAGCCCCTCCAGCGCCTGGCGGAGATCAGCTTTAGGCGGCGTCACCATCGCCAACTTCGGGCTGATCTGGGAGGCTGAAACCCAAGTGTCATCGAAGTACCGCAGCACTCGGATGCACTCGACCTGAAGGTCGCTGGGCTTGAACAGGGGGGCGGCAGGGACTGGCTGCTCTTTTGCGGGCACCGGCGGGGTGGCTTCCATGGACGGCTTCGGTCTGGCGGTCGTAACCGCGACCCAGGCCTTTTGTGCTGCGACGCCCAGTAGTACCCCCGCAACAAATATTGTGAGGAATGCCCAAGGGTAGCGCGTCATCAAGGGCCAGAGCTTTTCGAGGGTTTCCACGTCCATCTTGGTCGCGCCGATACGGTTTTCGTGTGTGCGGGATTCTGGCATAGGGCAGCCGGAACGTTACGACTCCGCTCCGCAATCGCCATAAGCCCGCTCAATCTAACGGCAAAAAAGGCCTGGTCGTTCGCAGCATTGCGGAGCGGAAAGCGGGATCAAGTTGTTGATTTGAATGGATTGCTCCTGAGCTTCCCAAGCTACTGACGAGGGTTCGATTCCCTTCACCCGCTCCAGTTCAAGCGCCTACAGTTCCAATGCTCATGCAGCTAAGTGCATGAATGAAAAGGGGCTAATCTAGAATCGCTGCCTTCAAACGACCTTCCCATATCGTTTGAGGTATCGCTCCATGCCAAGCCCGCCTCTTCTTTCGCGACGATTAAGGCTCTACGCCTTCCTGTTCTTCTTAACCTTCGATCCTGCTTGGGTTGTCGCTTCATTGTCCGTGCGCTTGATTTGCACTCTGGTGATCGCTCGCGACTAGCGGCGGCGCGCAAGAGCGCGGCACTTTCCGATACGTTCAGGGCGATGCGTGCAGGAAGACTTGGACAAGAAGGAACTGGATGAATTGCTCCGTAAAGCCGCCTCCGGGCAGCTGCGTGAGCCCACGTTGGAGGTCATTTAGCTTCCCAGCGGAGAGCAAATTGGGCGCGCGTAGGTTGATATGAACCAGCTTTCCGAAAACGGGCGCCATGAAGCTGGCATCAAGCGACTGATGCTTGGCATAGTCATTGGCGATTTGTAGCCCAATGCAGAGCGTAGACTCGATCTCCAAGTGAAACACCCACTAACCAGTTAGGGTGTCAGCATGTTCAAGTATTACTACCATTTGAGCGAGCTGGAGGCGCTGTCCGACCGCTGGGCAGCCTGTGGGGAGGATGCCTGGGAAGCGGCGCCCTGCGCGCCGAGGTCCGCGCGGAACAATGCGCTGCTGTCCAGATCGAGATCTAGGGTGGCAAAAGTATGTGATCCATCGTCCGGCGTTTGGGGCGCAGCCCTTCGCCCCTGACCCGCTAGGTGGCTTGGCAAGGCGCTGGCGCGTATAGCGCTTCGCGCCGTTCGGCACCGTCTGCTGATCGTGCGAAGTCGCGAGGGCGGCGAGCGCTCTCAGTTCGTCCGTGATCACTGGGATCCGTAAGGCTGGTGGCTCCAAACAGATTGGTGCCACGCTTCGCGACATGGATCCGGACGATTCCAGCCAGCGCGTCAGGCACGAGACTATTCACGCCAGCATCTATAGCCACCCGCGCGCCGGCTGAAGGAGGAGCTAGTGGAAGCGCTTCGGGAGAGTGAGCTGAGGCGAGGTCTGCACCGACCGAAGCGGGTGACAAAGGCTTCCCCTCTTGTACGCGCTACTGAGAAGCAATAGGATTATCTTGGCTTGAGCACGAACGGATTCGGCCCAGAGTGAGGCGGCGCCTAACTTAGGAGCTGATTGCTCTGGAACGTCGTAAATGAAAAGGAATTTCGATGAATGCCATGACATGGCTAAGCGGTAGGTATCCCGCGGCCCGGAAGTCCTCCGCTCAGCTGCCGCTTCCACTTTTCGCTGCACTCGGTCGACTGCCGAGCGACTTTCTCATCCTGGGTCACACTTTACTCAGGTTGCCTCAGTCACTTAGAGGCCAGTCGTGGCAAAAGCATCGTGAAGCCTGCTCCCCGGGCAGGTCGCCTGCGCATAATGCCAATCATCTCCATGACTAATGATAAAGAACGGGCAGTCGGTAAGGTCGCGCTGTTCCGCCGAGAAGCACTTGAGGCATCTCGACAGCGCTATGGAGCACCGATCCGAGTGCCGGGTGTCGGTCTCTGGACAACAACAGCGTTCGTAGTTTTGCTGGTCACTGCGGTTCTTATTTTCCTAAACAGTGCCTCCTACCCTCAGACACAGGCCGTCAACGGCAACCTGGTGCCATCCTCAGGCCTGCTGACACTCTCCGCTCCAGCAGCTGGCGTATTCACTGCCGTTTCGGTAGAGGAGGGAAGCTACATTATGGCTGGCGACTTGATTGCTACGCTCTCCATCGATAGGGTCACTTCGGATGGGCTTAGCGTCGGAGCGGTGCGCGCCAAAATGGGCGAGCAGCTCACTATTTCGTCGATAGAGAAAGGCCAGGCAAGCGACGCATCACTTGATAGCCAAGAAGCCTCTGCAAGGGAGCGCAGCAGAGGAATTGGAGAGCAATTAAGTACTCTGGATGGGAGTGCGGCAAACCTTGAGAGCATGATTGTACTGGCCGAAAAGACCGTACAAGATTATGACGGGCTCAGGCAAGAGCGTATCGTTACCGAGCTTCAGTATCGCGATGCGCTAACAAGGGTGCTCACGACCAAGCAAGGCTTGGCGGACACTCAAATTCGTATTTCGGAGTTAAAGCAGGAGAGGGCCCAGCTCAGTCACGAGCTGCGTAGGCTAGAGGCGGAGCGAAAATTGAATAGGGCGGTCAACTCTGCGGACATGATCAACTCTAAAGACAAAGAACTTGCGTATAAGGCGGAATCCGCGGTTGCCCTAACTGCGCCATCTACCGGCCGACTTACTTCGCTCAGGATTCAGCCTGGTGCGTGGGTCGAAGGAGGAAAAGCCGTGGGAGCGGTCATGCCATCAGGATCAAAGTTTCTGGCCGAGCTTTGGGTGCCATCGACGGTGATTGCAGCTGTTGGGAGTGGTACTAAGGTCAGGATAAAGTACGACGCGTTCCCGTATCAGAAGTTTGGCGTCGCGAGTGCGAGAATAATTAAGGTGGCCCAGTCACCAACGGCAATCTCAGATCTTCCTCCTGATATTCAGGCGCAAGAAAGCCATTTTCGCGTGATCGCGGAATTAAATAATCAAAAGATGTCGGTGGGCCAGGCTGAGTTCATGCTTGTGCCTGGTATGAGGTTCAAGGCGGATGTGATTCTGGAGGAGCGTTCGATGATGGATTGGATCCTGCGCCCCTTGTCATCTCAATTTGATGCTAAGTGACTGGGTGTATCGCTTCTACGCTCGGCGTCGCGTGTCTCTGGTGTGTCTCATTGGGTGAAAAAATGCAGGAATCCTTTATGGCAAGGAGTGCCGGCAATGTTCCTAGGCGCATTATTCCTCTGCGGTCAATTGAATTGGAGGAGTCCCTCATACAGAAGGTGGCCTGTTGCGAAAATCTGATCAAGAGCATTGGGCGAACCGTTCCTGCGAAGCAAATGCGGGAATGGATAGCGTCGGCTGAAGGTGCGCGCGCGCTGGGCGCATTGAAACATGAGCTATCTGGCCATATGCCGCAGCAGTCGGTCGATTTTGGGCGCCTTTTGCGCAGTGAGATAAGATGCATACGCCGCTACAGATCCTGGCGCAGAGAGCGTCAGCATGGCGCTCTCAGCGGCATGGACATTGGGTCGCTCAATGCGTCCTTGACCGGTCTCGGCGGATCAACTCGAAGCAAGGCGGTATCTGTTCATTCTGTTGACGGTTCGGTTCGTCTCTCGATGCCGGACTGGAAAGATGCGCGGAAGCGCATCGAGGAAATTCCAGGGCTCCTTGCCGGAGGATCCCTCGGAGGCGGGCTGCTTGCAGCTGTGCAGGTGTTGGCGCTCATCTACAACGCGCATGCGTTCTTGGATGGCAACGGAAGGCTTGGTCGCCTTATCTTCAATCATTGCCTCCACGAGGCGGGAATGCCGGAGGACTCCTACATTCCTCTAAAGACGCTGTACAGCATGTCTCAAGGCGGGTTCGAGATAAGGCTCCGACAAGTCGAGTTGCAAGGCAAGTGGACTAGGTTGATCGAGTATCACTGCGACATCATCAGTGCAGTGCACCAACTGTACAGTCGCGTTCCGTCATTCGGAGTTAAAGATGTCGAGTAAGTACGGCCGACGAATCCAATCAGAGGCAAGTGAATGTGGCTTGGCTTGCCTCGCAGTGTGCTCGGCCCTGCTTGGTGCAGAGCTGGAGATGAATGAGCTTCGGCAAAAATTCTACACATCGCAGCGAGGGCTGGAGCTTGGTCAGCTGATCGCGCTGGCTGGAGCGCTCCATCTTCAATGTAGGCCAGTTCGGTGTGAACTCGAAGAGCTAAGGGATCTCTCCTTGCCCGCGATCCTCCATTGGAAGCTTAATCACTTTGTCGTTTTGGAGAAGGTCCGGCGCGGGCGCTTCCACATTATCGATCCGGCGCATGGCTCTTTAACCATGAGTGCGGAAGAGCTTTCGCGTTCATTCAGTGGCGTGGCCTTGGAGGTCAGTACTGCGCCGGGCTTCGAGCGAAGGAAGACTCGCTCTCCATTAAATATATGGTCGCTAATACGCTTCAGGAACGGAGTGGGCGGTGCGCTGTGCGCCGCGTTGGTGTTCTCCGTCCTTCTGCAGGTCTTTATACTTATATCCCCGTTATTTATGCAATTGGCAATGGATGAGGTGGTCGTACGGGGCGATCAAAAATTTTTGGTAGTTCTCGCTCTAGGCTTCGCAGGTGTAACGATTTTTAATGCTGCTGCGGAAGTAATTAGAAGCGCCACCTTGCAACGCGCTTCGGAACTCATGGGGTGGGACATGAGTAGGCGTCTATTCCATCACATGATGACGCTTCCTTTGACGTGGTTCCATCGCAGGCGTCTTGCCGACGCACTTTCGCGATTAGAGTCTATTGATCCCATACGACGCTTGATTGCAAGTGGACTTATTGGCGCAATTCTAGATGGCATCCTGGGAGTGGGTGTCCTTATCTTCATGCTCAGTTACTCGCCGAAGATGACGCTTGTCGCGCTGGCGTTCATTGGATTCTACGTCATGGTGAAGGTGGCGACGGTTCCGACTGCCATGAAGCTCGGTATGGAGAGTATCCAGGCCGGTGTATCAGAGCGCGGAACTCGAATCGAGACCTTGCGTGCCATGCAGACCATCAAGACAATGGGTGGTGAGGCGTCGCGCGAAGCGCTCTGGGCCAACAAGTACGCCGACCAAGTTCGCGCGTCCATTCGAAATGGGTACTTTCAAATTGGCCTGGGGTCATCTCGATCCCTAGCCGAAGGGCTGAGTTTTGTTTTGATCGTTTACATGGGTGTAAGCGCCATTCTTTCGGGCGAGCTAACCGTCGGTGGCGTGTATGCATTTATTGCCTATCGTCAGCAGCTATCCAATCGAGTAAGCGCGCTGGTTGAGCAGTGTATTGCATGGCGCGTCACTGAACTCCATACAGATCGGATCTCTGACATTGCGCTCAGTGAGAGTGAAGAGGGGCTTGATAAGGATCCTGCGACGGCGGTGAACGTTCGAGGCGAGATCGAGATGAAATTAGTTAGCTTTAGGTACGGCGCGAGGGAGCAATCAATTCTGGAGGACATCAGCATCCACATACGGCCGGGGGAGTTTGTTGCCATCACGGGTCCGTCGGGCTGCGGGAAAAGTACCTTGGTAAAGGTAATCACCGGGTTGTATCCGCCAACTTCCGGGGAGGTGCTGTATGACGGTGTGAGCCTGAGCAACTGGGGGCCACGTGTGATTCGCCAGAGGATCGGAATTGTTATGCAGGACGATGATCTTCTCACTGGTTCCATCCTTGAGAATGTGACCTTCTTCGCGGACAGCCCTGATGTTGATTTTGTCTGGAAATGCCTTGATATGGCTGCTATGAAGGGCGACGTCCATCGCATGCCGATGCAACTCGAGACGCAAGTGGGTGACATGGGTTCATCGCTTTCTGGCGGTCAAAAACAAAGGCTTCTCTTGGCCCGAGCTTTGTATCGTAAGCCACTTATTCTCATCTTGGATGAGGCGACGGCGAACGTCGATGTATCACGTGAATCTGCGATTCACCGTGAGCTTGCGCAGTTGGACATCACGCGGATAGTCATCACACACCGCCCCGAGACAATGAAGCTGGCTGATCGTTTGATTCGGTTGGACCAGGGAAGGATAGCTGACGATCTGAATAACAAAGTCGATGGTTTACTGAGCGGGCGTGGCGACCCGGTCGAACCGTGCGGTACGACGCTTGCCTGAGTGTTGCTGGTCTTTGGGCCGACGCGCGAAGCTGCAATGCCAGTTGAGTACTTTCGGTTTGTCGAATGTTGACGCACGTGTGTTGTTTCTGGTTGCTTTGCCGTGGTAAAAAGAAGTGCCGTGCAGTAGGTACGGTGTAGTTTTCTCAAGGACCTTTAAAGGAGTAAAGATGAGAGAGTTAACTGTTGATGAGCTCGTGCTCGTATGCGGCGGTTGGGGTGGTGACACTGACGGGCAAGGTGGCCCGAAAACCGAGACCGACGTGTGGTGCTGCTACGACGGTGATCCCGAAGCGGGTGTACCGGGGTACTGTGAGGTTGATGGGTCCGTGCTGGATTCTTGATCCAGGTGGGCTCGGCTCAGGGCGTGGCACAACACTGACGTAGCCTGCGCGCCTTGAGTGAATGAGCTGGGGGGGCCTCGGCACACTTGCTGGGGTCCTCCTTTCTGCATAGCGCCCGTGCTTGTAGCCCAAGCTCACGAGTGCCCCTGTTTGGCAGCAAATTTTCATCCCCAGGATGGTGGTGGCTCGGCTATGGAGAAAGGACCAATGAGGCTCAGCTTCGGGCATCAGACTGTACTGGTGCGCGGGGATCACGCTGCGGCGTTGATGGATCTCGCTCGCAATGAGGTTCAAAGGATAACGTTGGCTGTTGCTGACTTGCTTGAGCGTACAGTTGATCTTCAGCACTCTGCTGATTTGACAGTTGAAGAGGCCGCTGTCATAGAGTTCCTTTTTGAGAGGAATCTCATTAGGTCCACCGCATCGGATCGTTCCTTGCGATTCCGAATGGACTCTAGATTGCCCATGTTCCCGCGACTTCGTGCTCTTTCGTTGGAGTATCCGTGTAGCTACGACGTTGATCTGCTCGTCAGGCAGGTCAAGGCTTGGAATGCGCGTCTCGGCCTGGCTTCGCTCTCCATATTTGTTACCAAAGAATCTGTTAATGAACTATCTCTGTTGGCTACTGTTTCAGACCTCCTGCGGCTATCAGCCGGGCTTGTGGTTTGGGTTGTAGCGCCGCGCAGCGTGGCTGAGACGATTCGGGGGAGTGCGTTGGCCGAGGACTCGCGAGTCCAGATTTACATCGCGGCAGTTGAGGACATACCTGGCGCAACCAAATTCGAGATTCCAGCCGTTACCCAGAGTGCATTCATTTCTCGAGCTGAGTTTTATCATCTGATAGAGAACTATGGCGAGAGTTTCGGGTGCCTGCACGTCGATAAGTATGGACATTTCTATCCTGATCCGATGGAAAACCATATCCGAACGGGGAGCCTCAGTGAGTGTGGTGGCGATCAGATAGAGAAAATCTTGGATAGAAGTGAACTCTACTGGCGTAGCAACAAAAGTGCGCGAATGAAATGCCGAGGCTGCGAGTATAGGCTTTGCTGTCCAAACTCGGTTGCTGCGCGCAGCGACCTGGAGGACCTGACGAGTCCCCCTTCAAACTGTTCTTACGATCTTGTTAGGGGAGTATGGATGTGACCGGTTCAGTTCTCCTGGTGTGTGAGCGGTCAGATCCCAATCTCTCATTCATGCGCGATAAGCTAAATCACATGGGAGTTGACTGGTTCCATCTCGATTTGACCTCATCACGAAGTCCAGGCGACTACCTGCTTGGCTTGGGTACGGGGTCATCCGAGCTTGCGGTGCTTGATTCAAATGGGCGTTGGTTTTCTCCAGATGAGATTCGTGGAGTGTGGTGTAGGAGCTACAATTTTCACAACGGCTCTCCGCCTGAGGAATTGAGCGCTAAGCGATTCTCCAGGGCTGAGGATACTTACTGTCTCGAGTACCTCTTCTATTGTCTTGGTCACGCGAACTGGGTTAACCCGGTGGACACTCCATTCCTCACTCGCCGGGGGGTCGCGAACCGTCTCATTCAGTCGAAGATTGCGGCGTCGCTGGGTCTGCATATTCCTGAGCAGATCATTTCAAATGACGGTGAAAAGCTGAAAAAGTTCTTGGTTGAAGCTGACTACGCTGTGATCAACAAGGCAATAAGTCAAGGTAGCTCGAGCGAGTCTGGTCCGATGTACGTGAGGACACTTCGGTTGGAGAAGAGTCACCTGGAAGTTCTGGGGCGCAGCTCCGGCTGCCCTGTTCTTCTGCAGCGCCTTGTTCCAAAGGCATATGAATTGCGTATCGCTGTCGTCGGCGACGCGGTTTATGCAGGGGCGATCGATACAGGTGCGTCCGGCGGTGATCTAGTGGATAGCCGAGAGGGTGTGCATAAGGGCTTGAGCTACTATCGTTATGCGGTGCCCCAAGAAGAAGCGCGGGTGCTGATCGAACTCAATCAGAGGCTAGGCCTCAGGTACTCATCAATGGACTTCATTCGAGATCTCGACGGTCGCCTAGTCTTTCTAGAGGCTAATCCCTCCGGACAGTGGGGCTTCCTGCAGAGCCACACTGGATATCCAATTGCAGAGAGAATTGTCCAGGAGCTTTTGCATTGAGTAATAGTGCCGATGATTTGCCATTCGCCATTGCTATAAGTGAGACGCGCACCGCATCTGATGATAAGCGGGAGGTGCTGCGTGCGCGCAGCTCAGTCCTTCTTGCCCGCTACTACGCGCGCACGCAACCCTATTTCCTTTTAACCCGAACCCGCATTGAGCCTTTGCTTCGAGGTCGCACTGCGCTGGAGGGACCAAAGAAGACAGGGTGTGCTGGGGGGAGTAGCCTATGAGGATCATTGGTCTGTTGGTAGTTGTCATCTTGGGTGCTTGGCCAAATGGAACAGGTGCTGAGGAGCCGCGGTGTAGTTGGCCGGCTGGCATGCCGAGGCCAGGTCTAATCCTGGTTGGAGAGATACATGGTACCAATGAGGCTCCCGACTTCGTTGCGGGATTGGCTTGCTCCATCGCTAACGAGGGCAAGCCATTGGTCGTGGCTCTGGAAATGCCCGTAGCCGAACAGGCGAGGATCGACGCGTACATGCAGAGCGATGGTGGCGGAGCGAATAGAGAGGCATTGCTTGAGGGTGGGTTCTGGCGCAGGAAGGCGCAGGACGGTCGCACAAGCACTGCAATGTTCCGTCTGATCGAGAAGTTGCGAGTTGTCCGAAATGGTGGCGCTAACCTAAGGGTGCTCTTGGTCGATGATCGAGTGGGGGGATCGAGAGATCAAGGCATAGCCGCTCGGTTGAGGGGGGCGGTGGGCGATGGGGCGGTGGGTGCAATTGCGTTGCTCGGCAACGTTCATGCCAGCAAGGTAAAGGGCACAAGAAAGAGACCCGACTATGAGCCCGCCGGGTATCTTCTCGCGGACCTAAGTCCGGCGAGCATCTATTTCTCCGCGAGGAGTTGGAACGCTTGGCTTTGCGCTCCGCAATGCGGTATTAAAAATTTGAAAGGGCAGCGTTTTGAGGCGAGCGCTCAGGGGTATGTCTCGGGTAGCGAGCATGTCAGGGGATATGACGGGATATATGTCATAGATAAATCTACCCCTTCTAGGCCGGCTGTGGAGAAATGATGTGCGACTGCTAAAGAGGCAGGATCCACCTGGCTTTATGTAAGTCCTCTTCTTCATGAATCTTAGCGGCGCGTATGGACGAGATATGATGCCCTGCGGGCCTTGGCATCGTTCCGGTCGATGCTGTAAAGCATGGTGAAGAAGGCAGTCATCCTTGCCGTTAACATTGGGTCTGCATCGAGTGGGGCCATGCGGGAATCTATTCCAGAGCAGAAGCCTCGTTTGCAGGCTTCCTTGGCCGCTTGGAAGTCGGCGACTTGGCCTGTGGAGTAGAATATCAGGCAGTCAACGTCTTTTGGCTCTGGGTATGATGTGTCGAAGAAGCTCCCGCCGCCAAGAAAGAAATGAGTATTGATCCCGGACAGTGCTAACTCATCAAAGAGTAAACGAAGCGACAGTAGGAGTGCCCGCCTGTGCGAATTTACACCGTAGTTCTGCAGTAGATCATTCCAGGTCAATTGGTGGGGTGCCGAATTGAATGGAGTGCATTCGCTTACCGATCGATCGAAAAAGTCTCGCATCTATCTGCCATAAGTCTGGAAAAGCAAGCGCTCGCGTGCGTTTGCGCATGAAGGTGAGGTTATCCCTGGATCTCTGAGTGAATAATGGCAGTTTGGCATATGGTATCAAGATTACTGAGGACACTTCTTGGAGATTCCGAAGATCAACCTATTCCATCGCGTAGCTGGCGGTCGTGTCTAGGAGAGCCCATCGCTCGCTGCTGCCTCTCACGATCCTGTTTCGGAGAATCCTTGATAACGTGCTCCCTTTGCGGATCTGCGGCATGCCTAGAATAGCCCGTGTGCCATCGAAGGCAAGACCCCGTGCTAGCCTTGAGGCTGAGAAAACTGTCTCTTCATCGCCTTGAAGATCAGCGCGTATCAGGCTTCCACTCGCGCACTCCATTAGTCAGATGTCTTTCTTCACGCACGTGGCCGAATGCGGCAGCGTGCGTGCGTCCGCTAGCGACTGCGCCGGAGCTGATGTCCACCAATACGACATTGTATTGCCTATATTGTCGCCAGCCTTCACGAGAGATGAGCATTGCATCCGTCTTAAATGGCAGGCATCGAAAGGGCTGATTGAGTCGGATAGATTCGGCGACGAGAGGGTCTTCTAGTTGCAATCGTCACCAGTTGAACATTTGCCCTCGCCACACCCAATAATCACGCCTGCCTGCCTGCCTGCCTGCCTGCGGCATTACGAGATATCTTGGTAGAGCAAGCCATTTTTCTGCGAAAACTGTGATTATCCTCCCTCTTGGTGCGACGGTTGTCACAGAGTCGATTGATGCCTTGACATACCCTTTGCCCGCTTCTACATTCCGCTTTATTCACGTTACCTAGCGCAAGGATGCCAGTAGATGGACATGGACTCCCTGTTGGCCTTAGACGCGCCAGCATTCACTACGAGTGTTGCGGAGTGCTCTTCGAGTACCTCATCGCTTTACATCACTGGATCGCAAGAGTTTTGCAGTACCGAGCTGACGGCTCGGCGCGAGGAGCTGCGGTCCGCTCCTTCCCGGATGGTTGATGCTGTTCCGCACCATGGAATCGCAAGTTCGATCTCCATGCTTGGCGGAAGCTCGCTTCGAGAGGGGGGCATGCCTCATCCCCAGGAAATGGATGGACTGCCGTTCCATGAAATGCTCACACATGAGCGTCCAGTTACGCTTAGTGATCTCAAGCGGCAATTGAGAGAACTAAGCGATCTCGATTTGCGTCTCATACCGCTTGATTTTCTCGCGATCGACGTCATAAAACTGGGTGCGTACTTCAAGACACTCTTCAACGCTGGTAAAGATGGGGCAAGTGCTCCGAATGCCGTCGTTCCTTTAGATTTGGGGCGCTGAAGTGTTCTGGCGTCGCTTTGCATCCCTCAGGGCTCAGATCAGAACGGCCTGGCTACGTGTGCTCGATGCCGTCGAAGCCCCTCATGCTAGCCAGGATATTCTGTTGGATATTCAAAGCACTGCTGTGTCATGAGCAACATGGTTCAGTGGTTCTCCGCGGGTCAGACAGCACGGCAGATAGCCGAGGCGTCGTACGCTTCGCATGACTTGTCGGTATCGACAACCATTGCCCAGGCCGCAAATAGGGTCCGTACCAAGCTTGCGGTGCTTTTGGAATGTGATGCCGACGACGTCTACGTAGTCGGATCGACAAAGTTTGGCGTAAGTCTGCTTCATGGACATGACTTCGTCCCCGGAGAGGCCGACCTTGATATCGCTGTGGTCTCGCCGTCGATCTTCGGCAAGATTAAGCGTGAAGCCGAGCGAGCGAGCGGCATGTTCATGCATGACCATGCTTTTAGCGGGCAGCAAATGCCTGGGATGAGGACAGCGGGCGCCGTAAGGTCCACCCTCATTCGTGGCATGCAGCGTTCGGTTATTCATGTTGACTGCCTGCCTGAACTGCTGATTCGCCAGAATATTTTACACTTCTGTGACGATGCTAAGGCTGTTGAGGAAGCGCACTTTTCACGCGTCAGTGTGGTGATATATGGTTCTATCGAGGCGTTTTTGGTGTCTCAAACACAAAGAGTGCAAGCTTTTACTAAGAGTGCTGTCCACGTGCCTAATAGCTCCGCAGCGCTTGGCTATCCTGATGCATTCACCTGGGATGCGTTTATCGGGCATCCGTTCTGCGCTGATGGGCGCTTGGTTGATCTGCTCCAACGCTTGGCCGAACTCTGTGGCTTGGCATACAGCTATGTAATGCCTACCTCGGCGAATAGTGAGAATTCCTGCGGATTTGATGTTCTGGCGTTCCATAATGAGGTATTTGAAGGAAGGGAGGCGCGTCATTTCTTTCGGCTGACAGGGGAATTCGCTGAAAAGGGAATTTCCGTGCGACTGGTTCCGATCGGGAAGATGCCGCACTTGGCCGCTACAGTCACGGCCAATGCAATGCTCACGGCAATGAGAGAACTCGGAGAGAGCGTGGTTTCGCGTCGTATCTTGGTTCTTGGGCCAGGAGGCGGTTGACCGCGCTCTTTGAGACTGCCAAGAGACCGCCATATCCACCTGGCCCGGGGGCCTCACGAATCAGGCGCAATACCTTATCTTAATTCGGCGATTGAATCGTCCCGACTTTCCTGGACGCTTTGCAGCCATAATTCACAGCAGCACTAGGGGTGTCTATGAGCAGCAAGCGATACACGCAGGAGTTCAAGATCGAGGCGGTCAAGCAGGTCACTGACCGCGGACATTCAGTCGCTGATGTTGCAAGTCGGCTCGGAATATCGATCCACAGCCTCTATGCCTGACGAAAGCAAGACGCCAATCCATCATCCACGCATCCGGCGGCAATCGATCAGGCGTCCGAACTGCGAAGGGTCAAGTCGGAGTTGCGGCGGGTAGCCGAAGAGCGAGACATCCTAAAAAAGGCCGCAGCGTACTTTGCCAAGCTGTCCGGGTTCATGCTCGATCATGAGCAGCAATTC
Organism: Stenotrophomonas sp. TWI1149; assembly: GCF_039673155.1. Lineage (NCBI taxonomy): Bacteria > Pseudomonadati > Pseudomonadota > Gammaproteobacteria > Lysobacterales > Lysobacteraceae > Stenotrophomonas > Stenotrophomonas sp. TWI1149. Next base: position 43,706 of record NZ_JBDJLB010000018.1, on the reverse strand, counting down.
CGCCTTCGAAGCATGTGTAAGGTATTGGCCTGCATTGCAGCGGGTACTACGCCTGGCGGAGCGCACCGATGTCAGCAAGGGCCAAGGATGACACGCGTGTCCTGGGCCTAATCAAGCAGTCCTGGCTGGAAAGCGGCGGCGTGTACGGTTACCGGAAGATTGCCCGTGATCTGCGCGACCTGGGTGAATCGTGCGGCAAGCATCGGACGGCGCGATTAATGCGACAGGAAGGTCTGCGGGCACAGATGGGCTATCGGCGCCGACCGGGCATGCGCGGTGGGAGGCCGGCTATCGTCGCCAACAATCAGCTGGCGCGTCAGTTCGATCCGAGCATCGCCAATCAGGCATGGGTGACCGACATCACCTACATCCGAACGCACGAGGGCTGGCTGTACCTGGCAGTGGTGCTGGATATTTTCTCACGGAAGGTCGTGGGTTGGGCGATGCAATCCACGATGCACACCGACCTGGTGCTGCAAGCCTTGATGATGGCCATATGGCGACGCAAGGCGCCTGCCGGGCTGCTGGTGCACTCCGATCAAGGTACGCAGTTTACTGGCCACGACTGGCAAGATTTCCTGAAAGCACATGGGCTCATCAGCAGCATGAGCCGGCGCGGCAACTGTCACGACAACGCGGTCGCCGAGAGCTTCTTCCAACTCCTCAAACGCGAGCGCATCAAGCGCCGGATCTACGTGACTCGCGAGCAAGCAAAGTCCGACGTCTTCAACTACATCGAGATGTTCTACAACACCAGACGACAGCACGGACACAACAACGGGCTGTCTCCGGTAGAGTTCTAAAAGCAGCAATCATAATGAGGCTTCGAGGTGTCTACAGAGGCCGGGGCGATTCAGTGCAGTGTGATGTCGGTGTGAGAGGGGAGGCGGCCTGCTGCCCTTTCGACGTTCATTCTCGGTGAGCGCGACCTTACTTCCCCCATGCGCCCAGCGCGCTATGCTTCGCGCTTTCCCGCCCCCTGCGCCGCGATGAAACTCGCCATCCTGTCCCGCAACAGCAAGCTGTACTCCACGCGCCGCCTGGTGGAGGCCGCGCGTGCGCGTGGCCATACCGTGCGCATCCTCGATCCGCTGCGCTGTTACATGCGGATCGCGGCGGACGGCTTCACCATGCATTACAAGGGGCGGCCGATCACCGGGGTGGACGCGGTGATCCCGCGCATCGGCGCCTCCGTCACCCGCTATGGCACGGCGGTCCTGCGCCAGTTCGAGATGATGGGCGCGCGCACCCCCAATCCCTCCGATGCGATCCTGCGTGCGCGCGACAAGCTGCGGGCGCATCAGATCCTGGCCTCCAAGGGCATCGACATGCCGGTCACGGTGTTCGGTGACAACCCGGATGACACCGTCGATCTGCTTTCGATGCTCGGCCCGCCGCCGCACGTGGTGAAGCTCAACGAGGGCACCCAGGGCCGTGGCGTGATCCTGACCGAGAAGGCCAGCGCCTCGCGCGGCATCGTGGAGGCGTTGCGGGGGCTGTATGCCAACTTCCTGATGCAGGAGTTCATCGGCGAGGCGCAGGGTGCCGACCTGCGCTGCCTGGTGGTCGGCGACCAGGTGGTCGGGGCCATGCAGCGGCAGGCCCCGGACGGCGACTTCCGCTCCAACCTGCATGCCGGCGGCAGCGCCCGCGCCGCCAAAGCCAGCCGGGCCGAACAGCTGGTGGCCGTGCGCTCGGCCAAAGCCCTGGGGCTGGGGGTAGCGGGGGTGGACCTGATCCGCTCCAGCCGCGGCCCGCTGGTGCTGGAGGTCAACTCCACCCCGGGGCTGGAGGGGATCGAAGCGATCTGCCAGGCCGACCTCGCCGGACGCATCATCGACCATGTTGCTTCCTTGAAAAAGCCTGCAAATACAAGGGGTTGATGCGTATTTTCAAGGTCGGGAAGGGTCTTAACATCGGTTTAATCGGCCCGGGCGTAGGCTCTGTCGAACCGCAGCTCTGCCCTCCTCAGCAGGATCGGTAATCGGGAAACACCTTCAGGCCCAGGCGGAAACGCCTGGGCCTTTTTCTCCCTGACCTCCAGCACTTGCTGCCACTGGCAGGTGCGGCATACATTCGGCGTTCACTTCACAGCACGGATCAGCTCGACATGAAGCGTTTGACGATGGCCATGGCGGCCGCGGCACTGGTACTGGCAATGGGAAGCGCCGCAGCGGCGCCGAAGAACAAGGAAATCTTTGAACCCGGCAAGCCCCTGGCTGAACAGATCACCAAGATCGAAGCGGACCTGAGCGACGGCGAGACTTACTCGGAAATCACCCTGGATCAGCGCAGCCGGGTCCGTGAAGCCTTGGGGCGCATGCGTGGCATTGTCGAGCGCAACGGCAGCGAGGCCTCCCTGTCGGCGGCCAACCGCAGCGAACTGTTCAACGACCAGCACGTGGTGCACACCGTTTTGACACAGGCGCGCGAAGATAGCCGTCTAATATGCAGGCGTGAGCGCGTGGTGGGCTCCAACATGCCGCAGACGCAGTGCATGACGGTTGCCCAGCGGGAACGGGTCAAGAATACGTCCCAGAGCAGCATGGACCGCGCACAGCGCGTCGGTCGTTTTTCCAACTAGAGGTCACAGTGCGAATCCTTGTAATCGAAGACAACAGCGACATTGCCGCCAACCTGGGCGATTACCTCGAAGACCGCGGCCACACCGTGGACTTCGCTGCCGATGGCGTCACCGGCCTGCACCTGGCCGTCGTCCATGAGTTCGACGCGATCGTGCTGGACCTCAACCTGCCCGGCATGGATGGGATCGAGGTCTGTCGCAAGCTCCGCAACGAGGCGCGCAAGCAGACCCCGGTGCTGATGCTGACTGCCCGCGATTCCCTGGACAACAAACTGGCCGGCTTCGATTCCGGTGCCGATGACTACCTGATCAAGCCGTTCGCGCTGCAGGAAGTCGAGGTGCGTCTGAACGCCCTGTCGCGTCGCGGCAAGGGCGTGCAGACCCGCGTGCTGGAAACCGGTGACCTGGAGTACAACCTGGATACGCTGGAAGTGCGTCGCCAGGGCAAGCTGCTCCAGCTCAACCCGACCGCGCTGAAGATCCTGCAGGCGCTGATGGAGGCCTCGCCGGCCGTCGTCACCCGCCAGGAGCTGGAAACCCGCGTGTGGGGCGAAGAGCTGCCGGATTCGGATTCCCTGCGCGTGCATATCCACGGCCTGCGCGCCGTGGTCGACAAGCCTTTCGAGGTTCCGATGATCCAGACCCGTCATGGCATCGGATACCGCATCGCCGCGCCGGAAGCCTGATCCGGTGACGGGCAGGGGGGGGCGTCGCCGCGCGCCATACCGGCGCCGGCTGCGCAGCCGCATCATCGTCTCGTTCGTGCTGTTGGGCTTCTGCCTGACCACGCTGTTTGCGTTCGCCACCAACTGGACCCGCGCCCGCGTGGAGAACCAGCTGGTCGAAGATGTCATGAACCGCAACATCAACGAGTACGCCAAGCGTTTCGCGGCAGACCCCTCGCGCAGCCCCGACCTTCCGGTGCAGCAGATGTACGCCCGACTGGTCCGGCCGGACAAGTTCGAGGCGCTGCGCCTGGAACAGCCGGACTGGTATGAGTTCAACGATGGCATCCACGGTGTCAGCGGCGTGGATGACGGCGGCAAGCCGTTTTCCTACAAGCTGGCGGTACGCAAAACGCCGGAGGTGTGGTTCTTCCTCGCCTATGACATGACGGAGAGCATCCGCGGCGAGAGCCAGCTCAACCGCGCGCTGTTCTTCTCGGTCCTGGTGTTCAGTGTGCTGTCCCTCGTTCTGGGCTGGTGGTCCGCCTCCAAGGTGATGAAGCCGGTGTCCGACCTGGCCGCCCGCCTGCGCGCCTACCGCGGTGGCACCAGCGAGCCGGAACCCCTGGCACCGCGTTTCCCGGACGATGAAGTGGGCCAGCTGGCCCAGGCGCTGGATGACTACTCCGCGCGGCTGACCGAAGTGGTGCAGCGCGACCGCGAGTTCAACGCGGACGTCAGCCACGAACTGCGCACGCCGCTGGCCGTGATCCGTGGCGCCACCGAGCTGCTGCTGACCCGCCCGGATCTCGATCCCAAGGTGCTGCAGCGGCTGCAGCGCATCCAGCGTGCCGAACAGCAATGCACCGATCTGATCGGCGCACTGCTGCTGCTCTCGCGCAACGAGCGCGGGCAGGGCAGCAGCAATGTCGCCCGGGTCTCCGAGCAGCTGCTGGATTCGCATCGCGCCCAGCTGGGTGGCAAGCCGCTGGAGCTGGTCCTGGAAGGCAACCACGATCTGGTGATCGACGCGCCGGAATCGGCCCTGTCGGTCGCACTCGGCAACCTGATCGGCAACGCCGTGAAGTATTCCAGGGAAGGCGCGGTGCGCGTGCGCGTCGGTGCCAACGCGGTCGAGGTGATCGACAGCGGCCCGGGGCTGAGCGAGGAAGATGCGGCCAAGCTGTTCCAGCGTGGCTACCGCGGCACGCACGCGGGGCATTCGCAGGGCGGCGGTATCGGCTTGTCGATCGTCAGCCGTCTGTGTGACCTTTATGGCTGGCAGGTCAACGTCCGTCCGGGTGCCGGGCGCGGCGTGATCGCCACGCTGACGTTCTCCCCCGCCTGACACGGTAGAGCCGACCGTTGGTCGGCTCCTCCAGATCTACCGCGCCGCCAACTCCCGATAGGCCCGATCCAGCCGCTCCACATGCGCCTGCAGATGGTCCGGGTGACCGTCGTTGACCACCACGTCGTCGGCCAGGGCCAGGCGCGCCTCGCGGCTGGCCTGCGCGGCGATCATGCGGTCGGCCAGGGCCGCGTCGATGCCATCGCGCTGCATCAGCCGCGCGTGCTGCACGGCCACCGGCACGTCCACGACCAGGATCCGGTCCAGCCAGGGGTACTGCTGGCGGCCGCCGGCCTCGGTGAGCAGGGGAATCGCCGCGATCGCATACGGTCCCTCGGCCTGCGCGCAGGCCTGGCGCAGCTGCTGGCGGATCGCCGGATGGGTGATCGCCTCCAGCGCCTGCCGGTCCTGCGCTGAATCGAAGATGCGCGCGCGCAGGGCAGCGCGGTCCAGCTGGCCGTCGGCCAGCAGGATGTCGGTGCCGAAGTGAGCGGCAATCCGGGCCAGCCCCTCGCTGCCGGGGGCCACCACTGCGCGTGCGGCCAGGTCGGCATCGGCCACGGTGATGCCCAGCGCCTCGAAGCGGCGGCTGACCTCGCTCTTGCCGGCGGCAATGCCGCCGGTCAGCCCGATCACGAAGCGGCTCATCGCGCGGCCCTCAACGCAGGCCGGCGTAGCTCAGGTAGCCGTTGATCAACGGCTCGCCCCACATGAACACGATCCAGCCCGCGATGGCCAGGTACGGCCCGAACGGGATCGGCGTGGCCCGGTCGCGGCCGCGCGAGTACAGCCAGATCGAGCCGATGATGGCGCCCACGATCGACGACAGCAGGATGATCGGGAGGATGCCCTTGAGTCCGCACCAGGCGCCCAGGGCCGCCAGCAGCTTGAAGTCGCCGTGGCCCATGCCTTCCTTGCCGGTCAGCTGCTTGAACAGCCACCACACCGACCACAGCGACAGATAGCCGGCCAGCGCGCCCAGCAGGGCCGGTTTGGCCGGCATGTAGAGATTGTCGCTGGCCGCGATCAGGCCGAGCCACATCAGTGGCAAGGTCAACTGGTCGGGCAGCAGCTGGGTACGCAGATCGATCCCGGACAAGGCCACCAGGAAGCAGCTCAGCACGATCGCACCGAAGCCCTGCCAGCCGAAGCCGAACTGCCAGACGCTGGCAGCCACCAGCACGGCGGTCAGCAGCTCCACCAGCGGGTACTGGATCGAGATCGGGGCATGGCAATGGCGGCACTTGCCGCGCAGGGCCAGCCAGCTGAACAGCGGGATGTTCTCGTACCAGGACAGCTTGTGCTTGCAGTGTGGGCAGTGCGAGGGCTCCACGACGATGCCGGGCGGTGGCGGCTCGTAGATGTCCGGTTCTTCCAGGACCTCGCGCGCATCGCGCTTCCACTCCCACTCCAGCCGCTTGGGCAGGCGCAGGATCACCACGTTGAGGAAACTGCCGATCAGCAGTCCCAGTCCGACCGCGGCGGGGTAGCCGAGACCGGGATGCTGGTCGAGAAATGCCATTGATTAGTTATCCAACTACCGCGCCGAGTTTGAAGATGGGCAGGTACATGCCGATCACCATGCCGCCCACGATGGTACCAATGAACACCATGATCATCGGTTCCAGCAGGCTGCTCAGGGCGTCCACGGCATTGTTGACCTCCTGCTCATAATACTCGGCCACCTTGAACAGCATGGTGTCCAGCGCGCCGGCCTCCTCGCCGATGGCGGTCATCTGCACCACCATGTGCGGAAACAGGTTGATCTGCTTCATCGCCATGTTGACCGGGTAGCCGACCGACACGTCATCGCGCATGCGCAGCACGCCTTCCTCGTAGACCTTGTTGCCGGTAGCGCCGGCGACGATGCCCAGCGCCTCGACCAGCGGCACGCCGGCCTTGAAGGTCACGGCGGTGGTGCGGGCGAAGCGGGCGATGGAGCTGTTATGCATGATCTGGCCGATGACCGGCACCTTGAGGATCAGGCGATCCATTGTGTGCTGCATCTTCGGGGATCGCTTGTACGCGTAGATGAATCCGAAAATAGCGCCAAGCACAGCTGCCAGCATTACCCACCAATACGACACCATGAATCGCGATAGTCCGACGATCATCTGGGTAAAGGCTGGAAGCTCGGCGCCGAAGCTCTTGAATACTTCTTCGAACTGCGGCACGACAAAAATCAGAAGAATGGCGCTGACCAACACGGCGACAGCGACGACCATCGCGGGGTAGAACATGGCTTTCTTGATCTTGCCCTTGAGGGCTTCCATGTTCTCTTTGTAAGTCGCGATTGTGTCGAGCACGGTCTCAAGTACACCGGCGCCTTCGCCTGCTCGAACCAGATTGCGGTATAGCTCGTCGAACTGGATTGGATGCCTGCTGATGGCTTCATGCAGGGATGAGCCACCTTCAATGTCCGTTCGGATACTGCCCACCAGCTTCTTCATTCGCGGATTCTTGTGTCCGCTGCCGATGATCTCCAATGCACTGACGATGGGCACGCCTGACTTCATCATGGTCGCCATCTGGCGGCTGAAGAAGGAAATGTCCTTTGCGCCCACAGGTTTGCCGGCACTGCCAAAGAGTGGCTTCGGCTTTGGCTTCACAACGCTAGGCATTATTCCCTGCCGCCGCAGTTCGGCGCGCAGCAGATTGGCATTCTTGGCGGGCTGCTCGCCCTTCATCTTGATGCCGCGCTTGTCGGTCCCCTCCCAGACAAACGGCTGCAACTCCATGGTGCTACGCGCCACGGGCTCTTTTTTGATCGCGCTACGGCTGACAGACATACAGGGCTCCCCAGCCACACCATCCCCAGGCGGGCTATCTCGCCGCATGGTAGCCGGTTCCGGGAAGCGTTGGCAGTCCTGCCGGGCGTCCGGCGGGGGCAACCGGTCCAGACCGGGGGTGTCAAAAGGTGACGCAACTGGTCACATTGCAGGATGCGTCGCAAATTGTTGTGAGGGGGGTTCCAATCCTGAAGATTGGTGCCATCATTGCGCCGGGGAATGCTGGGGAGCATTGCTGGCACTGTTGGCACGCAACCTGCTTCGATCCACCCGCACGGGGCGCCCGCCTCGCTCACCCGGCTTGCCGGTCAGGCAAGGGCCCAGTGCCCTACTATTTATCTACCTCTAGGGGATGTACTCATGAAGAAGCAGCAGGGCTTTACCCTGATCGAACTGATGATCGTGGTCGCGATCATCGCCATCCTGGCCGCCATCGCGCTGCCGGCGTACTCGAACTACACCAAGAAGGCCAAGGTCTCGGAAGTCATCCTGGCCGCTTCTTCGCTGCGTACGGACATCTCCGAGTTCGTGGCCAGCAACAATGCGCTGCCGCCGACCACTTGGGCACCTGACTTCCAGCAGACGCAGTACGTGTCGAACCTGACCTGGAACGGCACCACCATCACTGCGACGGCGCAGGGTATCTCTGACGATATCGACGGCAGCACCATCACTTTGACCCCGGTTGCCACTGGTGTCGCTGATGGCGTTGTTCCGAGCTGGTCCTGCAGTGGTTCGATCGAATCCAAGTACCGCCCGGGCAGCTGCCAGGGCGCTGTTGTGACTCCGCCGACCAACTAAAGCTGGCGCGGTGAGTCGAAAGACCTAGAGCGGAGGGCTAAATGCCCTCCGCTTTTTTTTCGCGTTATAGGGTGAGCTGTAGCAGGACGTGTGTTGCACGCACGTGCGACTGTTGGTGTACTCCGCGGGTCAGCTCAGATGGGGTGAACTGATCTCTGATGCCAACTCCAGGTCGTCAGATGCCATCGCCCTGAGCAGCCTGCAAGGCGAGGCTGACCTCTTTGATGAGCATTTAAGGCAGGCGATTGATCGCAAATCTCTGCAGGTTCGGAATGACCCTCGGCCACTAGGCTGCGGACAGATGCAAAAGTTCTTGAACCGATGCAGGATGGTGCAAACAGCTGGCCATCTTTCCTGCTGGCCTGTCTCAAAGCCGGGTCACAGCTGACAAATCGACACTTCCGAACCCGCGAAACAGTTGTACTGAACCAAAGGACGAACATGAACGCCGCAACTTCTCCCAACCTTGTCGGAATTACCGGCATTGCTCGTCGCTTGGTTCAAGACGGGGCGATTGAAGAGACAGCTGCGCGTGAAGCCATGGCGCAGGCTACTGCTGCCCGCTTGCCGCTGCCTCAGTGGTTCGCGCAGAAAAAGCTGGTCACCAGTGCCCAGCTGGCCGCCGCCAACGCGGTGGAGTTCGGAATGCCTCTGCTCGACGTGTCGGCGTTCGACAACAACCAGAACGCAATGAGTCTGGTGAGCGAAGAGCTGCTGCGCAAGCATCACGTCCTGCCGCTCTTCAAGCGCGGTGGCAAGCTCTTCGTCGGCACTAGCAACCCCACTCATTCGCTGGATGAGATCAAGTTCCACACCAATCTGGTGGTCGAGCCGATCTTGGTCGATGAAGACCAGATCCGTCGGACGCTGGAGCAGTGGCAGTCCAAGCAGGACACACTTGGTTCAGCGCTTGGCACTGACGACGAAATGGGCGACCTGGACGTCTCTGCAGGCGACGAAGAAGGCGGGTCCATCGACTCCGGCGTCGACGCCAAAGGCGACGACACCCCCGTCGTAAAGTTCATCAACAAGGTACTGGTCGACGCCATCCGCAAAGGCGCCTCGGACATCCACTTCGAACCCTACGAAGACGACTATCGGGTGCGCCTGCGCATCGATGGTCTGCTCAAGAACGTGGCCAAGGCCCCGGTCAAGCTCAACCAGCGCATCGCCGCGCGCCTGAAGGTGATGGCGCAGCTGGATATCGCCGAGAAACGCGTGCCGCAGGATGGGCGCATCAAGCTCAACCTGTCCAAGACCCGCCAGATCGACTTCCGCGTCAGCACGCTGCCGACCCTGTTCGGCGAGAAGGTGGTGCTGCGTATCCTCGATGGCAGCGCGGCCAAGCTGGGCATCGACAAGCTCGGCTATGAGCCGGCCCAGCAGAGACTGTTCCTGGATGCGATCCACAAGCCGTATGGCATGGTGCTGGTCACCGGCCCGACCGGCTCGGGCAAGACCGTGTCGCTGTATACCGCGCTGGGCATCCTCAACGATGAAACGCGCAACATCTCCACCGCGGAAGACCCGGTCGAAATCCGCCTGCCCGGCGTCAACCAGGTGCAGCAGAACGTCAAGCGCGGCATGACCTTCGCCGCGGCGCTGCGCTCGTTCCTGCGCCAGGATCCGGACATCATCATGGTCGGCGAAATCCGCGACCTGGAAACGGCCGAGATCGCGATCAAGGCTGCGCAGACCGGCCACATGGTGCTCTCCACGCTGCATACCAACGATGCCCCGCAGACCATCGCGCGCCTGATGAACATGGGCATCGCGCCGTACAACATCACCAGCTCGGTGACATTGGTGATCGCCCAGCGCCTGGCCCGCCGGCTGTGCAACAACTGCAAGCGCCCGGTGGAGCTGCCAGCCAACGCGCTGCTGGCGGAAGGCTTCACCCAGGCCCAGCTGGACGCGGGCATCAAGCTGTTCGAGCCGGTCGGCTGCGATGAGTGCACCGAGGGTTACAAGGGGCGTACCGGTCTGTACCAGGTCATGCCGATGACCGATGAGATCTCCACGATCGTGTTGGCCGGTGGCAATGCGCTGCAGATTGCCGAAGCGGCGCAGCTGGCCGGGGTCAACGATCTGCGCCAGTCGGCGTTGATCAAGGCCGCGGCCGGTGTGACCGGTCTGGCGGAGATCAACCGGGTGACCAAGGATTGATCAGCGCGGTGGGCTGATACGGAAAGGCCCGCGCGAGCGGGCCTTTTTTCTGCGGGCGACGGGGGATTTCAGTCCATCCCCAGCTTCTTCAGCTTGTACCGCAACGCGCGGAAGGTAATCCCAAGCTGCGCGGCCGTGCGCGTCTTGTTCCAGCGGTTCTCCTCCAGCGCCTTCTGGATCGCGGTGCGCTCCATCTGCTCGATGTAGGAGGGCAGGGCGCCGTTGCCGGCTGGCAGGTCGACCACCGCTTCTTCCTGGGTGGCGGCTGCATTGCCGGCGCCGAAACGCGGCGCGTGCTGCGGCAGGCGCAGATCGCTGGCGCCGATGCGGTCTTCCTCGGCCAAGGCCAGGGCGCGTTCGAGGATGTTCTCCAGTTCGCGCACGTTGCCGGGGAAGTGGTACTGGGCCAGGGCTTCCAGCGCCGAGGGCGCCAGCAGCGGGGTCGGGCGGCCGTGGGTGCGGGCCAGCCGGGCCAGGATCGAGGCGGCCAGCGCGGGCAGGTCGCTGCGGCGCTCGCGCAGCGGCGGCACACGCAGTTCGATCACGTTGATGCGGTAATAGAGGTCGTGGCGGAAGCGGCCGTCCTCGACCAGCTCGCCCAGGTCCTTGTGCGTGGCCGAGAGGATGCGCACGTCGACCGGCACCTCGGTGGCGGCGCCGACCGGGCGGATCGATTTCTCCTGGATCGCGCGCAGCAGCTTGACCTGCATCTGCAGCGGCAGCTCGGCCACTTCATCCAGGAACAGGGTGCCACCATGCGCGGCCTGGAACAGCCCGGGTTTGTCGGCATGCGCACCGGTGAAACTGCCCTTCTTGTGCCCGAAGAACTCGCTCTCCATCAGCTCCGAGGGAATCGCGCCGCAGTTGACCGGCACGAATGCGCCCGGCGCACGCGCGCTCTGCGCGTGGATGGTGCGGGCGACCAGCTCCTTGCCGACGCCGGATTCGCCGAGGATGTAGACCGGCGCCTGGCTGCGCGCGACCTTGGCGATGGTGGCGCGCAGCACATCCATCGACGGCGAATCGCCGAGCAGGCGTGCAGCCTGTTCCGGGGCCAGCGGTGCGGGCGCGGCACGCTCGGTGTTGTTGAGCTCGAGTGCGTGCTTGACCAGTCCGCGCAGCACCGAAATATCCACCGGCTTGCTGACGAAATCGAACGCGCCGGCCTTCAGTGCTTCCACCGCCAGGTCCATGCTGCCGAACGCGGTGATCATCGCCACCGGCGTGCGCGGGTAGTGCTGCGCGATTTCGGTGACCAGCTCGATGCCGTTGCCATCGGGCAGCCGCATGTCGGTGATGCACAGGTCGTACGGGTTGCTGGCCAGCAGCTCGCGGGCTTCGGCGAGGTTGGCCGCGGTGCTCACGCGCAGGCCCATGCGGCCCAGGGTCAGTACGAGGAGTTCGCGGATGTCACGCTCGTCGTCGACGACGAGGGCGCTGCGGGTGTCATTCATAAGGAAGGAAGATAGCCGAGGGCGGTCGTTGGCGACAAATGTTTGACGGGGGTGTGCAGGTGTGCGCGGCTCATCCGGCCATCATCGTGTGCGGGCCGGCCAGCACCAGCCGGAAGCAGGCGCCGCCGGCGGGCACCGAGACGTACTCCAGCCGTGCCTGGTTGGCCCGGCAGAGTTCGCGGGCGATGTACAGGCCCAGACCGGTGCCATGCTCGGAGGTGGTGAAGAACGGCCGGAACAGCTGGCTGGCGACGGTCTCGGGAATGCCGGGGCCGCGGTCCATCACATCGATGATGGCGGTGCGGTCCTGGCGCGCTACGCGCAGCCGCACGCGCGCAGGCTCTTCCGCCACGCGGCCGTACTTGAGCGCGTTGTGGACCAGCACGGTCAGGATCTGGTGCAGGTGGCGCGGGTCCACCAGGGCGTGCACCGAGGTCTCGCTGATGATCGGCTCCACGCTGTCGGTCTCCAGCGAGAGGCCCTGTTTGTATTCGAGCACGAAGCGGCGCACGAACGCGGCCAGGTCCACGTTCTCCGGGTTGGCGCGCTCGCGCCGGGCCAGCCCGAGCACGCTCTCGACGATGCCGTTGGTGCGCTGGCACTGCTGGTTGATGATCTGCAGCAGGCGGCGGTCGGTGTCGCCGATGTCGGTGGATTCTTCCAGCAGCTGGGCGGCGTAGTTGATCGCCGCCAGCGGGTTGCGGATCTCATGGGCGAGGCTGGCCGAGAAGCGACCCATCGCCGAGAGCGTCAAGGACTCGGCACGCCGCGAGACCACGGTGGAGTCGTCCAGGAACACCAGGGTGAGGTCGCTGCCGGCGAGCAGGCGGGCAAAACGCGGCTGCACTTCGGGCTGGTCCGGCGAGAGCTGCAGCGGCATTTCCTCGTTGGTCCAGCCGTTGCGCCAGCGCAGCAGCCGGCGGCTCAGCTCGGGCGCGGCGCTGCCCAGTTCCAGCCGGCCGCTGCCACTGTTGCCGTCGGCATCGCCGAGCAGGGTGGAGGCGGCCTCGTTGGCCAGGGTGATGCGGTTGGCACCATCGACCACGATCACGCCGGTGCGCATGCGGCGGATGATCAGCTCGTTGATCTGGAACAGGTTGGCCACTTCATCGCCGCGCTGGTTGGCCAGCTGCTGGTTCATGCGGGCACGGTTGCCGACCTGGTAACTGATGAAGGCGATGGCCAGGTAGCTGGTGACGAACATCGCGAGCTCGGCCAGGGTGCGGGTCGGGTCGCCGCCTTCGAGTTGTTTCCAGATGTACTCGCCGGCGGTGGCGGCGCTGGCGGCAGCGGCCAGGCCCAGCCCCATGCTCAAGGGCAGCAGGGTGGCGGCCGCGGCGATGTTGAACAGCAGCGACATCGAGATGCCCGCGCTGGCACCGGGCAGGGCATGGGCGAGCAGGGTGGCGGCGATGATGTCGGCGGCCACGCTCCACACCACGATGGTGCGCAGCCAGCGCTCGTTGCGGCCGAACAGCAGCACCAGCACGGCCACCAGCAGGTAGCCGCTGGCCACGATCGTCGCCAGTTTCGGGTGGTCGGCGGCCCCGACCAGGCTGGTCAACGGGCTGAACAGCAGCGCGCCGATGACGGTGGCCATCAGCAGGCGGTACAACGCGAAGAAATACAGCTCGCGCCGCGGTATCGATTCGATGCGGTCGATCAATGAAGCACTGGGTGACACGCCGGAACTCCCCTTCTGGCACGGGGGCAGTGTAGGGGGTCCGGCCGGGTTTGGGGGCGGCCGGCCGGGGCCGGGCGTGTGAAGGCGGGACGGTGGGCGGGCGCCGGCCGGCTGCGCGGCGGTGCGGCGAGGTGCCCGCAAGGCGGTTTCCGGCCCCTGCCGCAACTGTCTGAAATTGCGCCGGAAACCCCCTGGCGTGGCTGTCTCCGGACGGACTTCTTTGCGCGCGCGCGCCGGGTCGTCCACAATAGTGGGCCCGCCGCGGTCCTTACCGGCGCCCCCGTGAGGGAGCCTTGGAGATGCGTGCGGTCGTTCCTATTCCCACGGTGACGCATGAATTTCCACGAATACCAGTCAAAACAGCTGCTTGCCGAGTACGGCATTCCCGTTCCGGCCGGCAAGGTCGCGGCTACCCCGGACGAAGCGGTTGAAGCTGCCAACGCCCTGGGCCAGGGCCCCTGGATGGTCAAGGCGCAGATCCACGCTGGCGGCCGCGGCAAGGCTGGCGGCGTCAAGTTCTGCAAGACCACCGACGACGTGAAGGCCGCTGCGGCCAAGATGCTCGGCACCAAGATGGCCACCTACCAGACCGCCGGCGTCGAACTCCCGGTCAACCTGGTGCTGGTGACCACCGCCGGCGAGATCGTCAAGGAACTGTACCTGTCGGTGCTGGTCGACCGTGGCACCAAGACCATCACCTACATCGCCTCTTCGGAAGGCGGCGTGGAGATCGAGCAGGTCGCCGCTGAAACCCCCGAGCTGATCCACTCGCTCAACGTCGATTTCGTTGAAGGCGTGCAGGGTTACCACGGCCGTGATTTCGGCTTCAAGCTGGGCCTGACCGCCAAGCAGGCCGGCCAGTTCGCCAGCATCATGGTGAACCTGTACCGCCTGTTCAACGAAAAGGACCTGGCCCTGGTTGAAATCAACCCGCTGGCCATCCTGGACGACGGCAACCTGTACGCGCTGGACGGCAAGTTCGACAGCGACGACAACGCCGCGTTCCGTCAGAAGGCGCTGGTCGCCATGCGCGACAAGACCCAGGAAGACGAAACCGAAGTGACCGCTTCGGAGCTGGACATCAACTACGTCACCATGGACGGCAACATCGGCTGCATGGTCAACGGCGCCGGCCTGGCCATGGCCACCATGGACGTCATCAAGCTCAACGGCGGCGAGCCGGCGAACTTCCTGGACGTGGGCGGCGGTGCGAACAAGCAGCGCGTCATCGAAGCGTTCAAGCTGATCCTGTCCTCGGACAAGGTCGAAGGCATCTTCGTCAACATCTTCGGCGGCATCGTCCGCTGCGACATGATTGCCGAAGGCATCATCGCCGCGGTCAAGGAAGTGGGCGTCAAGGTTCCGGTCGTGGTGCGCCTGGAAGGCACCAACGTGGAAGAAGGCAAGCAGCTGCTGCGTGACAGCGGCATGGCCATCATCCCGGCCGACAACATCAACGACGGTGCCAAGAAGGTCGTCGAAGCTGTCAAGAACGCTGCCTGATCCGACACCGAAGGAAATCCAATGTCTGTTTTGATTAACAAGAACACCAAGGTGATCGTGCAGGGCTTCACCGGCCAGCAGGGCACCTTCCACGCCACTCAGATGATCGAGTACGGCACCCAGGTTGTTGGCGGCGTGACCCCCGGCAAGGGCGGCACCACCCACATCGACCTGCCGGTCTTCAACACCGTTGCCGACGCCGTGCAGAGCACCGGCGCCAACGCCTCGGTCATCTACGTGCCGCCGCCGTACGCGGCTGACGCGATCCTGGAAGCGGCCGCTGCCGGCATCCAGGTCATCGTGTGCATCACCGAAGGCATTCCGGTGCTGGACATGCTGCGCGTCAAGAACGTGCTGACCCGCTCGCATCCGGACACCGTGCTGATCGGGCCGAACTGCCCGGGCGTCATCACCCCGGGTGAGTGCAAGATCGGCATCATGCCGGGTCACATCCACAAGCCGGGCAAGATCGGCATCGTGTCGCGTTCGGGCACCCTGACCTATGAAGCGGTCAAGCAGACCACGGAAGTCGGCCTGGGCCAGTCCACCTGCATCGGCATCGGTGGTGACCCGATCAACGGCCTGAACTTCGTCGACTGCCTGAAGCTGTTCAACGAAGATCCGCAGACCGAAGGCATCATCATGGTCGGCGAAATCGGCGGCGACGCTGAAGAAGCCGGTGCCGAGTACATCAAGAACCACGTGAAGAAGCCGGTCGTCGGCTTCATCGCGGGCGCCTCGGCTCCGGCCGGCAAGCGCATGGGCCACGCCGGTGCGATCGCATCGGGCGGCAAGGGCACCGCGGAAGGCAAGTTCGCCGCCATGGAAGCTGCCGGTGTCGTCACCGTCCGCTCGCCGGGCGACCTGGGCGCTGCCATCGCCAAGCTGGTGAAATAAGACCGCCAGCCGCGCAGCGGCTGACGTGTCTGTAGAAGCCGACCGTTGGTCGGCTTGGAAAGGCCGCCTCCGGGCGGCCTTTCTGCGTTTCAGGCACTACCCGGACCGGTAGGTGCCGACCCTTGGTCGGTACGCACGCCACGTAGTGCCGGCCGCTGGCCGGCGCCACAGCGTGCGGCCGCCCGATGCGGGGTTTGCGGCCCCCGGCCGGCACAACAAAGGTCGGAGTGCAACCTCGGTGCGCCGGCGGCGGGCCGGCCCACATTTGTGCTGCGGCCTTTGGGGGGGGGGCCGCCCCGCGGCCGGCACTACAATGTGCGTATTGCAACCACAGGCTGGACCCCCATGACGTCGCTCCGCATTGCCCTGGCGCAGTTCGATTTTCCGGTTGGCGCAGTGGCGCAGAACACCGACACCATCATCGCGATGATCGCCGAGGCGCGCGACGAATACGGGGCCGAGCTGGTGGTGTTCCCGGAGCTGGCGATCAGCGGCTACCCGCCGGAGGATCTGCTGCTGCGCCCGGGCTTCCTGTACGACTGCCAGCAGGCGCTGGAGCGCATCGCGGCGGCCACCACCGGCATCGCGGCCGTGGTCGGCTGGCCACAGGCCGCCGGTGCGGTGGTCTACAACGCGGCCAGCGTGCTGCGCGATGGCAAGGTCGAACACACCTACCGCAAGCGCGAGCTGCCCAATTACGCGGTGTTCGATGAGCGCCGATACTTCGATGTCGATCCGGACGGCGGCAGCTGCGTGTTCGAGCTGAAGGGCGTTCCGGTCGGCGTGCTGGTCTGCGAGGACCTCTGGTTCGCCGAACCGCTGGCCGATACCGTGCGCGCCGGTGCGCAGCTGGTGATCGTGCCCAACGCCTCCCCCTACGAGCGCGGCAAGCACGCCCAGCGTGATGCGCTGCTGGCCGAGCGCACCCGTGAGAGCGGGGCGGCGATTGCCTATCTGAACGTGGTGGGCGGCCAGGACGCGCTGGTGTTCGACGGGGCCTCGGTCGTGGCCGATGGCGATGGCACGGTGCATCCGGCGGCCGCGGCTTTCACCGACCAGTGGCTGGTCGTGGATTACGACGCCGATGCGCGCCGCTTCCTGCCGCGCGAGTGGATGGACGACGGCGACGAGAGCATGGACGCGCTGGCCTGGCGCGCGGTGACCCGCGGGATCCAGGACTACTGCCGCAAGAACGGCTTCAAGAAGGTCTGGCTGGGGCTGTCGGGCGGCATCGATTCGGCCCTGGTGCTGGCGATGGCGGTGGATGCGCTGGGCGCGGCCAACGTCACCGCGGTGCGGCTGCCGTCGCGCTACACGGCGGACATGTCCAACGACCTGGCCGCCGAGCAGTGCCGCGCGCTGGGCGTGAAACTGGAAGCGGTCTCGATCGAACCGGTGTTCGAGGGCCTGATGGCCGCGCTCGGCCCGATGTTCGAGGGGCAGGCGGCCGATGTGACCGAAGAGAACCTGCAGTCGCGCAGCCGCGGCGTGATCCTGATGGCGCTGTCCAACAAGTTCGGCGGGCTGCTGCTGACCACGGGCAACAAAAGCGAGTACGCGGTGGGCTACGCGACCATCTACGGCGACATGTGCGGCGGCTATGCCCCGCTCAAGGACCTGTACAAGACGGAGGTGTTCGGGCTCTCCAAGTGGCGCAATACGGTCGGCGGCGCCCCGGTGATCCCGCCGGCGGTGATTTCCCGCCCGCCCTCGGCCGAGCTGCGCGCCAACCAGACCGACCAGGACTCGCTGCCGGCCTACGACGTGCTGGACGGCATCCTGTACCGCTACGTGGACCAGGAGCAGTCGCGCGAGGAGATCGTGGCCGCCGGGTATGCCGCCGAGGTGGTGGACCGTGTGCTGCGTCTGGTGCGCACCAGCGAGTGGAAGCGCCACCAGGCCGCCCCGGGGCCGAAGGTCTCGCGCCGGGCGTTCGGGCGTGAGCGCCGGTACCCGATCAGCAATGGGTACAAGGGCTGAGAAGCCACCCGGTCGGGCACCACCGTAATAAAAAAGGCCCCTTTCGGGGCCTTTTCATTATTTGCGGTTCATCGTGGCGTTGCGTTCACCGGTACTGGCGGACTTCTCGCCGGCAAACGGGTTCAGCTTGCGGACCATCCACGGGTACTTCGGCCACTTGCCCTGCAGCCACGGGTGGTCGGGCTGGTTCAGCTCGAGCACGCGGCGGGCATCGTCGGCCAGGGTCTTGTTGCCCAGCTTGGTGTAGGCCTCGCCCAGGGCGGCCACGGCATCGTACTGGAACGCGCTCTGCGGGTAGTTGTCCAGCAGGAAGTTGGCGCGGCTGGCAGCCGAGACGTAGGCCTCGCGGCGCAGGTAGTACAGGGCGTTGTCCAGCTCGTACTGGGCGAACACGTCGCGCAGGGCGATCATCCGCTGGCGCGCGTCGGCGGCGTAGCGGCTGTTCGGGTAGCGCTCGGTGACGATGGTGAAATCGGCATAGGCCTGGCGCGGGCTGGACAGGTCGCGGCGGCTCGGGTCCAGCGACCAGACGCGGCGCAGGAAGACCGTGTCGCGGTTGCCATTGGCCAGGCCACGCAGGTAGTACATGTAGGCGATGTTGCGATGGGTCGGGTAGGTACGGATGAAGCGGTCCACGCTGGACACCGCGTCATCGTGCTTGCCGGCCTTGTACTGCGCGTAGGCGCTTTCGATCATGGCCTGTTCGGTATACGGGCCATACGGGTATTGGGCTACCAGGCGGCGGAAGCTGGCTTCGGCACCGCTCCAGTTCCCCCCTTCCATGAGCTTGTGGCTCTTTTCATAGAGCTGCTCAACCGGCAGGCCTTCATCCGGATTCTTGCCCTTGGTACCGCGGTGGCAGCCGGTGGCGACGAAGAGCAGCACCAGCATCAGGGCGGCGAGGCGGACGGGCGCGGACAGCATAACGGAGCGTCGGATCATGGGGTCAGGGCGGGACGCGGCTGGAATACGAAGGGTCGATGATAGCCTAGTGGCCTGTCCCGCGACTGAAACTGGTCGCCCGGACCCCAAAATTGTCCCTATTGCGGTGTGCCCCCATGTCCGATACCCCTGCTGATTCCGATTCCCCCCGCCAGGCCATCGTGCCCGATACCGCCGCCGGCCGGCGTTTCGACGCCGTCCTGGCCGAGCTGTTCCCCGAATTCTCCCGGTCCAAGCTGACCGAGTGGATCAAGTCCGGGGACGTCCTCCTGGACGGCGACACCGTGCGCGGCCGCGACCCGGTGCGCGGCGGCGAGGTGGCCAGCCTGCATGTCGTGCTCGACACCCAGACCCATGCCGAGCCGGAGGACATCCCGCTGGAGGTCCTGTACGAGGACGAGCACGTGTTCGTGATCAACAAGCCGGTCGGCCTGGTGGTCCACCCCGGCGCGGGCAACCCGACCGGCACGCTGGTCAATGCGCTGCTGTTCCGCGACCCCTCGCTGTCGGTGCTGCCGCGCGCCGGCATCGTGCACCGCCTGGACAAGGACACCAGCGGCGTGATGGTCATCGCCCGCACCATCCAGGCGCAGACCGCGCTGGTCGAGCAGCTGTCCGCGCGTGAGGTGCATCGCCAGTACCTGGCCGTGGTGGTCGGCGCGCTGGTCTCCGGCGGCACCGCCACCGCCGGCATCGACCGTCACCCGCGCGACCGCATCCGCATGGCCGTGCGCGAAGACGGCAAGGAAGCGATCACCCATTACCGCCTGCGCGAGCGTTTCCGTGCGCACACGGCGCTGGAGTGCCGCCTGGAAACCGGCCGTACCCACCAGATCCGCGTGCACATGGCGCACCTGCGCCACCCGATCATCGGCGATCAGCTGTATGGCGGCGCGCTGAAGCTGCCGAAGGGTGCCAGCGATGAGCTGGTGGCCGAACTGCGCGGCTTCAAGCGCCAGGCGCTGCACGCTGAAACGCTGGAGTTCGTGCACCCGATCACCGGGGAAAAGATCACCAACAGTGCGCCGCCGCCGGCCGACATGCAGGCCCTGCTGCACGCCCTGCGCGAAGACAGCAAGCGCTTCGCCGAGCAGGAACGCAACCGCCGCTGATGGATGCCCCCGTGCCCGTGCTGCCAGCCGACTGGCAGGCCCCGACCGGGGTCCATGCGCTGACCACCCTGCGCTTCGGCGCAGGTGGTTCGGTCGCGCCGTTCGACCAGTTCAACATGGGCAACCGGTACGCCGCCGACGGCGACGACCCGGCACAGGTGCAACGCAACCGCGACCTGCTCGTGCCCGGGCTGGGCCTGCCCTCGGCGCCGCACTGGCTGCGCCAGGTGCATGGGACCGGCGTGCGTCGCTTCACCGCCCCGCCGACGGCCATCGGCGTGGAGGCTGAACCCACCGCCGATGCCGCCGTGACCTCGGTTCCGGGCGTGGTGCTGGCGATCCTCACCGCCGACTGCCTGCCGGTGGTCTTCGCCGCGCGCGATGGCGGTGAGATCGGCGCCGCCCATGCCGGGTGGCGTGGGCTGGCCGACGGCATGCTGGAGGCCACCGTGGCCGCCATGCAGACCCCGGCCGCACAACTGCAGGCCTGGCTGGGGCCCGCGGCCGGTCCGGCCCTCTACGAGATCGGCGAGGACGTGTTCGAGGCTTTCGTCGAGCGCGACGAGGGGGCCGCGACGGCCTTCGTGGCGACCCGGCCGGGGCACTGGAAGGTCGATCTGTATGCGTTGGCCCGCCGGCGGCTGCAGTCGGCCGGGCTGGACCCGGCCTGCATCAGCGGCGGTCAGTACTGCACCCTGGCCGACCCGCAGCGGTTCTATTCGCATCGGCGTGACCGCCGCACCGGGCGCATGGCGACCCTGGCGTGGATCGCGCCCTGACTACCGGACAGCCGGTGGTTGGACCGTCGGCAGAAGCGGTCATCGTCTTCGACGGCGTGTGCGCCCTGTGCAGCCGCTGGGTGCGGTTCCTGCTGCGCTTCGACACGCGGGGCCGCTACCGCTTCGCGGCGATGCAGGGCGCGCAGGGACGGGCCCTGCTGCAGGCACACGGGCTGGCTCCGGAGGACCCGACGTCGTTCCTGCTGCTCGACGCAGGGCGTGCGTGGACGGGCACCGATGCGATCCTCCGCGTGCTGACGGGGCTGGGCGGCGCATGGCGTCTGGTGGGCGTGCTGCGCGGGTTACCCCGCAGGTTGCGAGACCCCGCGTATCGGGCGCTGGCCCGCAACCGGTATCGGTGGTTCGGTCGGCATGACACGTGTTTCCTGCCGACACCGGCGCAGGCGACGCGGTTCCTCGACTGACGGGTGGACGCGTTGCCGGCCAGCGGCCGGCACTACCGTAAACGTTCGCGCCATCACCCGCGTTGCCGGCCGCTGGCCGGCATCACCCTTCCAGCGCCTGCAGATACGTCTGCCGCCAATGATTGATGTCGTACGTGCGCAGGTGGTCCATCATCGCCTGCCAGCGCTCCACGCGCTTCTTCAACGGCATCGTCGCCGCAGTGGCAATCGCATCCGCGACACCATCCAGGTCATGCGGATTGACCAGCAGCGCCTGCTTCAGTTCATCGGCCGCACCGGCCAGCAGGGACAGCACCAGCACCCCGGGGTTCTCCGGGTCCTGCGAGGCGACGTATTCCTTGGCGACGAGGTTCATGCCATCGCGCAGCGGCGTCACCAGGCCGACCGCCGCCGCCCGGTAGAAGCCGGTCAGGGTGGCATGGGTGAAGTTCTGGTTGACGTAGCGCAGCGGGGTCCAGTCCGGCGCGGCATGCCCGCCGTTGATGTGCCCGGCGATCTGCTCCAGCTGGCCGCGCAGCTGCCGGTATTCGGTGACATCGCCGCGCGAGACCGGTGCGATCTGCAGGTAGGTCAGTGAGCCGTGCTGGTCCGGGTGGCGTTCCAGATAGCGCTCGAATCCCTGGAAGCGTTCGGGCAGTCCCTTGGAATAGTCGAGGCGGTCCACGCCGATCGCCAGCTGGCGATTGCGCAGGCTGCCGCGCAGGTCTTTGACCGCGGGCTTGTTCGCACCGGCCTTGGCCTGGCGCGCGATGAACTCGGTATCGATGCCGATCGGGAAGGCGGCGGCGCGGAAACGCCGACCGCCGGGCGCTTCCAGTTCGCCGTCGGGCAGCACACGGCCGCCACCGAACAGGCGCACATAGGACTGGAAGCGGTCCGCATCGCGCTGGGTCTGGAAGCCGACCAGATCGTAGGCGTAGAGGCTGGAGAACAGCCGCAGATGGTCCGGCATCGCCTGCAGCAGATCCGCCGAGGGCATCGGCACGTGCAGGAAGAAGCCGATCCGGCAGCCGATGCCACGCTCGCGCAGCAGCGAGGCCAGCGGGATCAGGTGGTAATCATGGATCCAGACGATGTCGTCCTCGCGGAGCAGCGGCGCGAGCTTCTCGGCGAACAGCGCGTTGACGCGGCGATAGGTCTCGCGGGTGGCGCGGTCGTAGTCGACCAGGTCCAGCCGGAAGTGCAGCAGCGGCCACAGCGTGCGGTTGGCGAAGCCGTTGTAGTAGCCATCGACGTCGCGCTTGTTGAGGTCCATGGTGACGTAGCGGATGTCCCCGTCGACCTGCTCGTGCAGTGCGCCGCTGTTGTCGCGCACCGACTTGCCGCTCCAGCCGAACCACAGGCCACCGCGCTCCTTGAGCGCGGCCAGCAGCCCGACCGCGAGGCCGCCGGCGCGGGATTCACCGGGAACGGCGACCCGGTTGGAGACGACGACCAAGCGGCTCATGACGCCTCCTGCCAGCTGCGCGACAGGCGCATCGCGGCGGTGATCAGGCCGACGTGCGAATAGGTCTGCGGGAAGTTGCCCCAGGCCTCGCCATTGTCGAACGCGAGATCCTCGGAGAGCAGGCCCAGATGGTTGCGGCGCTCCAGCAGCGTCTCGAACATCTCGCGCGCTTCGTCCAGGCGGCCGATCGCGGCGAGTGCATCAATGTACCAGAAGGTGCAGATAGTGAAGCTGGTTTCCGGCTCGCCGAAGTCATCCGGCGCCACGTAGCGGTACAGCGCGTTGCCGTGCTTGAGATCGCGGCCGATCGCTTCGACCGTGGCCACGAAACGTGCGTCGGTGGCCTCGATGAAGCCGATATCGGCGAGCAGCAGCAACGACGCATCCAGGCGATGGCCGCCGAAGGTATCGGTGAAGTGGCCGAGTTCTTCGCTCCACGACTCGCGCATGATGCGCGCATGGATGATGTCGGCGCGCTCGCGCCAGTAAGTGGCGCGGTCGTCCAGCTTCAGCCGCACGGCGATCTTGCACAGGCGGTCGCAGGCGGCCCAGCACATCGCGCTGGTGTAGGTGTGGACTTCGGTGCGGCCACGGAATTCCCACAGCCCGGCGTCCGGCACGTCGTGCAGGGTGAAGGCCTGCTCGCCGAGCGGTTCCAGCCGCGCGAAGGTGTGTGCGTCACCCGGGTCCTGCAGGCGGCGGTCGAAGAACAGCTGGGTGGAGGCAAGCACCACGCTGCCATAGACATCGTGTTGGCGCTGCACCCAGGCCAGGTTGCCGCGGCGCACCGGGCCCATGCCGCGGTAGCCGGAGAGTGACGGTACTTCGCTCTCTTCCAGCTTGGCTTCGAAGCTGATGCCGTACAGCGGTTGCAGGCTGCCATCGGCGGTGGCCAGGTTGAAGATATAGCCCAGGAACTGCTCCATCGTGCGGGTCGCGCCGAGGCGGTTGAGCGTGCGCACCACGAAGGCGGCGTCGCGCAGCCAGCAGTAGCGGTAATCCCAGTTGCGGATGCTGCCGGGCGCTTCCGGGATCGAGGTGGTCATCGCGGCGATGATCGCGCCGCTGTCCTCGTACTGGCACAGCTTCAGCGTGATCGCGCTGCGGATCACCGCGTCCTGCCATTCCAGCGGGATCGACAGATAGCGCACCCATTCGCGCCAGTAGTCGCGCGTGCGCTGGAAGGATTCCTGTACGTAGCCGCTGAGCGAGCGGTTGAGCGATTCATCCACGCCCAGCACCAGGTGCACGGGATGGTTGAGCACGAACGGCAGGCCGTCGCGCACGAAGCGCAGCGGCACATCGGTGGTCAGGCGCAGCACGTGGTCGGGCAGTACCCAGCGGATGTGGTTGCTGCCCCAGGTGGCCTCGGGCACGCGGGCACCCCAGTCGGCCAGCGGGCGCGCACGCACGATGATGCGCGGGTTGCCGGACAACGGACGCACCTGGCGGATCAGGCTGACCGGCCGGTAGAAGCGGTCGTTCTGGCGCCAGCGCGGCGCGAAATCGATGATTTCCAGGGCGCCGCCATGCTTGTCGCGCAACACCGTGCGCAGGATGGCGGTGTTGATCAGGTAGCTCTGTTCGCTGTCGACCATGTCCTCCAGCTCGATGCCGAAGTCACCGCCTTCCTGTTGGTTGGGGCCGAGCAGGGCGCAGAAGGTCGGGTCGCCATCGAAGGTCGGCAGGCAGCTCCAGACGACGCGCGCGTGCTTGTCGATCAGCGCGCCGAAGCTGCCATTGCCGACCACGCCCAGATTCAGATCGGGTTCGCTCATGATGCAGGAAGTCTCGTGTCATGCCGCGGCGGCACACCGGTGGGGGAGACCTGCGCGCGGCGTCAGGGGGCCTTGGGATCAAGGCATCAGTAGGCATTCTCGCGAAGCCAGGCGTGCACGCTGCGTATCGTCGGCAGCGCGAACACCGCATCGCTGGGCTCGCGCGCCCCGACCAGCACGCTCCAGCCATGCAGGTCGTTGGCCGCGCCAAAGCCGAATTCATCGGTCAGGTCATCGCCGACGAAGACCGGCATGCGATCGCGGAACGGCGGCTGCAGCATCAGCTGCCGCATCGCGCGACCTTTGTCGCTGCCTTCGGGAAGGAATTCGATGACATGGTCGCCGGGCTGCAGCTTGTAGCCGGCATGCCCGCGGATATGCCGTTCGGCGAACGCGCGCACATCGTTGGCGGCATGCGGGGCGCCGCGCCAGTGCAGGGCCAGGCTGCGGCCCTTGTCCTCCACCAGCACGCCGGGATAGCCATGCGCGAACCGCATCGCCT
The DNA here is from genome assembly GCF_039673155.1 of Stenotrophomonas sp. TWI1149. NCBI lineage: Bacteria > Pseudomonadati > Pseudomonadota > Gammaproteobacteria > Lysobacterales > Lysobacteraceae > Stenotrophomonas > Stenotrophomonas sp. TWI1149. The sequence goes on along the minus strand of NZ_JBDJLB010000018.1, from coordinate 18,850 downwards.
GCTGGTGCAGGGCATGCAGCCACTCGCTGGTATCGGCGGAGGGATCAGTGCTCTGCGCGCGCTGCTCATGGTTGCGCAGCTCGTGGCCATGCAGGCCGGCAGCGGGCAGGCTCAGGGGCGCGAAGAGTGTGTCGAGCTGGGCGAGCGGTCGCCCGCTGATCAGCGCGACCGCGCCATCCAGGCGGTCGCTGATGCGCCCGATTGCTTCACGTACATCGGGCAGCAGCGCGACCGACTCGGGGTCGTCCGCGAATTCGATAAGGGTGCCATCCACATCCAGGAACAGCGCACAGGCATCGTCCAGCAGCGGCGGCGGCGGACGTTGGGGGAAGTCGTTGGCCATGGTGACCAACATGCCAGCGTGGATGTGATTGCCAGGTCATGGCAACCACATTCATGCAGCGGTGCCGGCCAGCGGCCGGCACCATCGGTCAGAACGTGTAGCGGACGCGGCCGTAGTAGTACGCACCATTGCTGCCGATCGGTGACAGCACGTCGTACGGCAGGTTGCCGAAGTAGTAGATGTCATCGTTGGACAGATCCGAGTAGTTGTCGGTCAGGTTCTGTCCGCCCAGTGCCACGCTCCACTGCGGCGTGATCTTGTATTCGACCTCGGCATCCAGCTGCCATTCCGCGCCGTAGGTCTGGCGTGGGATGTAGCCATCACCAAAGTTGAACACACGGGTCACGCTGCCATAGCGACTGAGACGGCTGCTCAGCGACCAGCGGTCATTGGCCCAGCTGGCGGCCAGCGCAGCGCGGGTGCGCGGGGTGGCGTCGGTCAGCGTATTGGTCTCTTCCACGCCGAACAGCACGTAGTCCGGATCCAGCGCCAGCAGACCCGGCGGCGTGGCGAGCACGTTCTTCAGGGTGGTCTTGGTGTAGGCGTAGGTGCCGGTCAGCACCAGCTCGCCATTGCCCAGCGACTGCCGCCAGTTGCTCACCAGTTCGGCGCCCCGGGTGCGGGTATCGGCGGCGTTGACGAAGAAGCTGGCGCTCTGCAGGCCGGCCACGCCGAACTGCTGCTGCACGTAATCGGTCAGCGCATCGCCGGTGATGCTCTCCGACAGCGCGATGCGGTCGTCGATGTCGATCTGGAAGAAGTCCAGCGAGACGTCGAAGTGGTCGCCGATGCGGCTGGTGAAGCCCAGACTGGTGTTGAGCGACTTCTCCGGCTTCAGGTCGGTGGCGCCGAGGCCGCGGGCGATGGGATTGTTGACCGACAGCACGCGGCCCTGGACCAGCTGGCCAGCGGCGTTGTAGCCGGTGGAGGTGGACTCGTAGCCGATCTGCGCCAGCGACGGCGCGCGGAAGTTGTTGGAGATCGCGCCACGCAGCGCGAACGCCGGGGTGAACTCGTAACGCAGGCCCAGCTTGCCGGTGAGCTCGCCACCGAAGTCGTCGCTGTGCTCGTAGCGCGCGGCCAGATCGCTGGAGAAATGCTCGCCGAACTGGCTGGACAGGCTGGCGTAGGCGCTGGCGACATCCCGCGACAGCGAGGTCGCATCCTGCGGGGTCAGGCCGCCACCGGCCTGCGAGCCGGTCGGGCGGTCCGTGAACGGGCCGGCGGCATAGCTGCTCGGGTCACCCGGCCGGGTTTCGTAATGGTCGCGACGCGCTTCCAGGCCCAGGCCCAGGCTGTGGGTGATGCTGTCGCCCTGCGCGAACACGCGGCCGAGGTCGACATTGGCGACCGTCAGCTCGTTGCGGTAATCACCGGTCTTGAAGCGGGTCGGGCTGGTCGGGCCCAGCGAGGCATTGATCGAGTTGCGCAGGCGGTAGGTGAACGTGTTGACGCCGTAATCCAGGCTGGCGTCGTAGTTCCACTCGCCCCACTGGCCCTTCGCGCCGGCCACGGCCTGCACGTCGCGGTTCTCGCCTTCGGAGATCGGGCGGTAGCCGTTCGGGTAGACCTGGGCCCAGTTGGCGTCGCTGTCCGGGTAGCGGAAGTAGTTCGCGCCTTCGCTGTCGCGTTGGTTGAAGGTGGCGAAGCTGTAGAACGTGGAGGTCTCGCCGAATGGCAGCTGCGCGTTGTACCAGGCGTTGAGATCCCGGGTCTTGCCGTCACCGAGCACGTAGTTGCGCTTGCCCTGCAGGGCAAGGTTGGTCTCGCTCTGGTCCCACGGCGGAATCTGATCGAAGCCGGCGCGGTTGGTGCCCTCGTGGTTCTTCAGCTCCAGGCCGACGCGCAGGAAGCCGCCTTCGTCGCCCAGCGCGGTGCCGACCTTGGCACTGGCATAGCTGGTCTGGCCATCGGTGATCGTGCGGTCGATCGGCTTGAGGTCGGTGTGGTTGGCACCGAAGCTGGCTTCGAACGCGCCGCCTTCCGGGGCGTCATCGAGGATCACGTTGATCACCCCGGCGACCGCATCGGAGCCGTACAGCGCGCCGGCGCCGTCGCGCAGCACCTCGATGCGCTTGATCGCGCTGACCGGGATCGCGTTGAAGTCGACCGGGGTGGTGCCCTTGCCGATCTTGCTGTCGGTGTTCACCAGCGCGCTGCTGTGGCGGCGCTTGCCGTTGACCAGCACCAGCACCTGGTCGGGCGAGAGCCCGCGCAGCTGGGCGGCACGGATATGGTCGGCGCCACCGGAGTTGGACTGGCGCGGGAAGTTGAACGAGGGCAGCAGCGCCTGCAGCGCGCTGCCCAGTTCACCATTGACCACGCCGGCCTTGCGGATGTCCTCGGCGGTGAGCACGTCCACCGGCGAGGTGGATTCCAGCACGGTCCGGTCGATGGCGCGGGTGCCGGTGACGATCACGGTGTCCAGCGTTTTGGCGGTGGTCGGCGCGTCCTGCGCAAGTACGTCCTGGGCCAGCAGGGGGGAGGAGAGGACGAGCGCGATGGCAAGGCCAAGGCGCGACGCGGACGGACGGGACATGCGGACTCCAGCAGGACGACGAGGGGGAGGGAGGGGGGAGGTGTTGCCGACCCATGGCCAGCACTACCAATCCATCCGGATGAAGCGATATATTATCTTCGCGTGATGTCCCTGTGTGACGCAAGTCCCATCGGGGTGGTTATCAGCAGATAGCCGTTGGCGATCTGCACCGGACCCGGATGTCCGGCACGCTCCTTCCCCTGCCTGTCCCTGTGTTTCCGGAGAGTTGTCCATGTCGTTCCGCGCCATTCTGTTTGCCCTGGTCCTGGCCACCAGCGGCTGTGCCACCGCCGCCCCGGCCGCCAAGCCGACCCCGCCCACCACCGCCACGGCCACCACCGCCACGGCCACCCTGCAGGGCGATGCCGCGCGCCCGGACGCGGCCGCCGGCTGGGTCCGCAGCGAGCTCTACTTCGGCGTGGGCGAGGAAACCGGCGTGGCCGACCGCCCGCAGACCGAGGGCATCAGCGACGCGCAGTGGCGCGCCTTCCTCGACAAGGAGGTCACGCCGCGCTTCCCGGACGGCTTGACCGTGTTCGATGCCTACGGCCAGTGGCTGTTCCGCGGCGCCCCCGAACCGAACCGCCTGCGCACCAAGGTGCTGGTGGTCCTGCACGAAAACACCCCGCAGCGCCGCGCCGACATCGAAGCCATCCGCCTGGCATGGAAGCAGGCGACCGGCCATCAGTCGGTGCTGTGGGCGCAGCAGGCGGTTGAAGTATCGTTCTGATCCCGGGCGCCGCGGTGGCGCCTCACGGAGCGATGATGAAACACAGGGATGCGATGCTGGCCGCGGTGGTGATGGGCCTGGCGGTGACGTGCGCGCACGCGCAGGATGCCGACCCGGCCCCGCTGCGATGGGAGGTTGCGCCGGGCGTGCAGGCGCAGGCCGAGGTGCAGGAGGGCGGCAGCATCGCCGTGCTGCTCACGCCTTCCGGCACGCGCCAGATGCTGCCGGGTGCGGCCGATGCGGACGGCACTGCGCGCCTGTCGGCCGAGGATGTCGACTTCGATGGCCGCCCGGAGCTGGTCGCGCGCGCCTCGGTGGGCATGGTCAATGAGGCGGTGGCGGTCTATCGCTACGACCCGGCGCAGCAGCAGCTGGTCGCGCTCGAACCGGTCTCGACCGACGGTGCGCAATGCGGTGGCCTGATGGGCCTGACCGTGGATGCAGCGACCCGCACCCTGGGCAGCAGCTGCCGCGGTGGCCCGATGTGGTACGTGGACCAGTACCGTTACGACGGCACGCGCCTGTATCTGTACCGCGCCGAACGCCTGCTGATGCTCGACGAACTCCTCGAGCCCTACGTGCTCGTCACGCAGACCGCCGACGGCGGTCCGCTGGCGGTCTGGAGCACCTTCGATCCTGCCGGCAAGGTGCTGGAGACCGCCATCGCCGATGGCCTGGAGACGCCGCCCGCCGGCTCGGCGCTGGTCCCTGTTTCCGGCCGTGTGATGGCGGCGCGGCTGCCCCTGTACAGCCAGCCGGGCGATGCCGCTACCAAGCGCTATCTGGTCCGGGACGACCGTGTCGCGCTGCTGGATGAGCGCGACGGCTGGGTGCAGGTGCGTTATGAAAATCCCACGCGCGGTGCGGTGCGGGGATGGGTGAACACGCAGCCCTGATCGCGCAAACCCACATGAGTGTCACTTGCCCGATACTAGGCTGACGCTTCCCCCTCGTCGTGGAAGCATGTCATGAGCAAGCGCGTTGCCGAGATCGTGGTTGAAACCCTGCAGGCCGCCGGTGTCCGTCACTGTTACGGCATCGTCGGTGACACCCTCAACCATGTCACCGATGCCCTCCATCGCAGCGATATCGAATGGGTGCACATGCGGCATGAGGAAGTGGCCGCGTTTGCCGCCGGTGCCGAGTCGCTGATCAGCGGGCGGCTCACCGCCTGCGCCGGCTCGTGCGGTCCGGGTGGCCTGCACTTCATCAACGGCGTGTTCGAAACCAACCGCAACCGCGCGCCGATGGTATTGATCGCCAGCCAGGTGGTCACCGCCGAGCTGGGGATGGAGTTCCCGCAGGAAGTCGATTTCAAGGCGGTGTACGGCAGCTGCAGCGTGTTCTGCGAGCAGGTGCACAGCCCGGAGCAGGCGCGCCGCGTGGTGACCCTGGCGTGCCAGGCGGCGATCAGCCGTCGTGGTGTGGCCGTCGTGATTCTGCCGGCCGACATCAGCGAAGCCGAGGTCAAGCACGATCCGCCGTTCTCGGTGCACTACACCCAGCCTGTGCTGCGTCCTTCGGACGATGAACTGCAGCGCATCGCCGCGCTGATCGGCGAGGGCAAGCGCATCGGCATCTACGCCGGCGCCGGCTGCGAGCATGCGCATGACGCGCTGGTCGCGCTGGGTGCCAAGCTCAAGGCGCCGATCGCGCATACCTCGCGCGCGAAGGATTTCGTCGAGTACGACAACCCGTACAACATGGGCATGACCGGCATCTTCGGCATCGAGTCCGGCTACCACACGCTGATGGCCTGCGACACGCTGCTGCTGCTCGGCGCGGACTTCGCCTGGGGCCAGTACTACCCGGACAAGGCCACGCTGATCCAGGTGGATCGCGATGGCAGCCATCTTGGCCGCCGCCATCCGGTGAACCTGGGCGTGGTGGGCGACATCGGCCCGACCCTGGAGGCGCTGCTGCCGTTGCTGCCGGAGCGCGAGGACCGCAGCTTCCTGGACGAGTGCATGGAGCATCGCGAAAAGGCGCTGGCTACACGGGCCAGGGAAGAGCAGCCGGGCGAGGGCGAGTTGATCCACCCCCAGCATCTGACCGCGCTGATCGACCGCCACGCTGCCGACGATGCGCTGTTCACTGCCGACGGCGGCTCGCCGATGGTGTGGATCCTGCGCCATATCCGCGTCAATGGGCGTCGCCGCACCCTGACCAGCCTGCTGCACGGGACGATGGCCAACGCGATGCCGCAGGCGCTGGGCCTGCAGAAGGCCTACCCGGGCCGCCAGGTGATTTCGCTCTCCGGTGATGGTGGCCTGGCGATGCTGCTCGGCGATCTGCTCACCGCGGTGCAGGAGAACCTGCCGATCAAGGTGGTGGTCTACAACAACAGCTCGCTGAACTTCGTCGAGCTGGAGCAGAAGGTCGAAGGCCTGCTGGACAACTACACCGACCTGCAGAACCCCGATTTCGGCCGCCTGGCCGAGGTGATCGGTTTCTACGGGCGCACCGTGACCCGCTCGGAGGACCTGGAGCAGGCCGTGCAGGACATCCTGGCCCATCCCGGCCCGGCGCTGCTGGACGTGCACACCAGCCCGACCGAGCTGGTGATGCCGCCGCAGGTGGAAGCCAAGCAGGTGGCCGGCACCGCGCTGTATGCGGCCAAGGCGCTGCTCAGCGGGCGGGTCGGGGATGTGCGGGACCTGCTGGCCAACAACTTCCTCAACAAGCCCTGAGGCGCACGCGTTCCGGTAGTGCCGGCCGCTGGCCGGCTCCCGCCATTGCCTGAAGCATCCTGAAGGTGCCGGCCAGCGGCCGGCACTGCCGCGCGGTGACGCGTCCCACCCGCGGACGTTTCCCGGCGTTCCATCCATGCGCCTGTTACTGGCGGCGGTGAGGCCCTACCATCGGCTACCCCCTCCCCACGGCCGTCCCCCGCATGTCCGCCACTGCCCCCGTCCCCTCCGGACGCCCCCGCTGGTTCGTTGCCGGCGATCTCAACGGCTTCTTCGGCCTGGTGGTCGACAACCTGTCGATCCTCGGCTTCATCGCGATGGCACTGGTCGGCATTTTCCAGTTCCCCGCGGATGTGGTGTTCGGCCGGATGTTCCCGGGCACCGCGTTCGGCGTGCTGGTCGGCAACGTGCTCTACACCTGGATGGCACGACGCCTGGCCGCCCGCACCGGCCGCGATGATGTCACCGCGATGCCGCTGGGCCTGGATGCCCCGACCAGCATCGGCATGGCGCTGCTGGTGCTCGGCCCGGCCTTCCTCGCCTTCAAGGGGCAGGGGCTGGCCCCGCACGATGCCGCCATCGCGACCTGGCAGCTGGGCATGGCCTCGCTGGTGATCATGGGCGTGCTCAAAGTGATCCTGTCGTTCTTCGGCGAAGCGGTCACGCGCGCGCTGCCGCGGGCCTCGCTGCTTGGCTCCATCGCCGGCATCGCGATCGTGCTGATGGGGTTCCTGCCGCTGCTGGAAACGCTGCGCTCGCCGATCGTCGGCTTCGTCACGCTGGGCCTGCTGCTGTACGTGCTGATCGCCAAGCGGAAGCTGCCGATCCGCGCGCCCGGCGTGCTGGTCGCGTTCGTGTTCGGCACAATTCTGTACTACGGCCTCGGGCTCGCCGGGCTGGGCGCACCGGGCTTCAAGGTGCCCGAGTGGGTGCCGCCGCAGGTGGTGCTGCCGTGGCCGACGCTGGGCTTCATCGACGGCCTGCCGACCGCGATCACCTACCTGCCGCTGCTGCTGCCGTTCGGCCTGCTGATGGTGGTGGGTGGCATCAACGTCTCCGAGAGTGCACGCGCTGCCGGTGACGACTACCGCACCCGCGACATCCTGCTGGTGGAAGCGATCGCCACGCTGGTGGCCGGCTTCTGCGGCGGTGTGGCGCAGACCACGCCGTACATCGGCCAGCCGGCCTACAAGCACATGGGGGCGCGCAGCGGCTACACGCTGCTGACCGGCCTGTTCGTCGGCATCGGCGGCATGCTGGGGGTGATCTCCGGCCTGGTGCAGTGGCTGCCGCTGGCGGTGCTGGCGCCGATCATCGTGTACGTGGCGATCGACATCACCACCCAGGCCTTCCAGGCCACGCCGCGCGAGCATGCCGGGGCGATGGTGCTGGGCTTCCTGCCTTCGGTCGCTTACCTGCTGGCGATCAAGGCGCCGGGCTGGATCGCGCCGGAGCAGCTGGTGGCCTTGACCACCACGCTGGACGGGCACGGCCTGCCCGAGCTGGCAGTGATCTTCACCCTGGGCAATGGCTTCATCATCACCTCGATGCTGTGGATCGCGGCGGTGGTGGCGATGATCGACGGGAAGCTGCTGCGCGCGTCCGGGTTCCTGCTGGTGGCCGCCGCGCTGACGCTGTTCGGCCTGATCCATTCGGTGGACCCGCGCGGTGGGATTTACCTGCCGTGGCAGCTGGAAGGCCTGCCGAAGATCATCAGCTGGCAGTTTGCAGGCGCGTATGTGGTGCTGGCGGGGTTGCTGGCGCTGTTGTCGCTGCAGAAGCAGCCTGCTGAGCGGACCTGACGCTCCGGCGACGGCACTACCGGCTCACGACCCAACCTGCGCTCACGACCAACGGTCGTGAGCTACCGGGTGGAGGCGGGCCGGCGAGGGATCAGGCTTCCCCATCCAGCTCCGGGTAGTGCCGGAAGATGCCGTTGGTGTTGAAGGCCAGGCGCCGTTCCGAGGCCAGGTAGGCGGCGATGTTGGGTCGGGTTTCCACGCGGTCCTTCAACGCGCGCAGCTGCGGCAGCGACGGCCACAGCGCCTGCATGCGGCGCGGGAACATGTACTCCAGCCCGCTCAGCAGCTGGAACAGCGACAGATCGACGTAGGAATGCTCTCGCAGGGGATGTCGGCCGCCGTTGTGCTTGAGTACGTTCTCGAAATACCCCAGGAACTTCGGCATGCGTTCGGCGCGAATCGATTCGGCGCGCGCCTTGGCTTCGCGCTTCTGGTCGTCGTAGTACTTCGAGGCGGCGATCGGGTGATGGGTGTCGTGCACCTCGGCGACCAGATCGGCGATGGTCAGCTGCAGCTGCAGCGCCTGCTGTCGCCGCGAGCTGGCATCGGGAACGAGGCCCAGTTCCGGGCCCAGATGATCCAGGATCGCACCGACCTGGGCGATCACCTGCCGCCCGGTGCGCAGAAACGGCGGGGCAAACGGCTGCAGGCCTTCGACCTTGCCATCCAGGTGCGGCTGCATCACCGCATCACCATGGACGCGCGCCATGTCCGTGTAGCCCGCACCGGCGTCTTCCAGCGCCAGCCGCACGAACTCGCCGCGGCCCTGGATGCCGGTCCAGTAATACAGTTCGTAATGCATGCAGTCACTCCGTGCGGAACCGGCCCCCAGCATCGCCCGCGCCGACGAAAGCAGGCGTGAGCGCAGCGTGGTTCCCGTGCTAGGGTCGAGCGGGGACGTCGACGGGAGTACGGGATGCGGATGTGGGTACTGGGCGCGTGCGTGGCGATGCTGCCGGTCACCGTGGCGGCCGATCCGGTGGCGCTCCACGATGGGTTCGGCTACAGCGATGCGGTGCTGCGCGCGGAGCTGATGACGCTGCGCGACATGAGCGGGGCGTCCGGCCCGCGCCGCCATCTCGGCGCGGCGGGCTACCACCGCGTCCGTGGAGAGCTGGATGCCTCCAACCGTGCCGCACGCCAGTGCCTGGCCGAAACCGCCGATGCACCGCCGGCGCTGCAGGGCCTGGCCTTCCTGTGCGAATCCACCCTGGCCGGCAATGCGCTGATCGAGGGCGACATCGCGCAGTGGGCGAGGCTGATGCTGCGTGTGCGCGAGGACTACCAGCGCACCATCGTGCCGATGCTCGCGCCCGGTGATGAAGTGCCCGATGTCACCCGGCCCGCGTTCGCGGCGTTCACCGCGTGGCCGCGCAGCGCGCTGCCGGTGGCCGGGCGCGGGCAGGACGTGGAGGTCCCGATCCAGTTCAGCAATGAGCTGCCCTCGGTGACGGTGACGCTGCATGGCAGCCGCGATGGCGCTGTCGTCGCCCACGAAGCCTCTTTCATCATCGACACCGGTGCGCCGCGCTCGCATATCAGCCGCGCCCTGGCCGAATCGCTGGGACTGGCGGTCACCGGCAACTTCGTGGTGTCGCGCATCGTCGGGGACGAGATCCAGCAGGCGGGGCTGGTCGCGCCGATCGATATCGAACTCGGTGGCCAGCGCGTGCGCGATGTGTCGTTCAACAGCGAAGCCGCGCGCGGGATCAACCTGATCGGCCTGGACGTGCTGCGCGCGCTGGGGCCGGTCCGGCTGTCCCGCGAAACGTTGACGCTGCTGGGGTCGCACACGCCGGCTGCCTGCACGCGCCGGATGGTCTACACCTCGTCGCTGTGGGGGCCGTTCCAGCAGGTCCGCTATCCGATCCGGGGCCGCGAGCACCACCTGATGCTGGTCGATACCGGCTTCCACGGGGCCTTCCAGATGCGCGGCGCGGCGCGCTCGTCGGTGCCGGCCGCGGCGATCCAGCGCCGGAACGTGATCACCACGCGCGGCGCGGAGGACATAGAGTACGCCCCGGCCAGCACACCGCTGCAGATCACCGACACGGTGGCGGCGATTCCGGTGGATATCGCCTTCCAGCCGCCGGACCTGTTCCCGTCCTCGTGGCGGATCGGCTACGGCGTCACCGGGGGCTATGACGTGGCGCTGGACCTGCCCGCCAGCCTTGGCTGCTTGGTGCCGCGCCCGGCCGCGCCGCCTGTGCTGGAGCGGCCGCCCAGCGCGTGAAGGCCCGCGCGGGCGGGGGGCGGAAAGGACTGCGGGAAGGCCGACGGCGGCTGAATCGGCATCTCATCCACCCTTGAAACACGCCCGCGTAACCGCATCTGACAGAGAGTGCTGGCACGGCCAGCTCCCGTTTACATCGAGGACAAGAATCATGCGGATGGACAAGCTCACCTCGCGTTTCCAGCAGGCGCTGGCCGACGCGCAGTCGCTGGCCGTGGGCCGCGACCACAACATCATCGAACCGGTGCATGTGTTCAGCGCGCTGCTGGACCAGCAGGGCGGCAGCACGCGCCCGCTGCTGGCCCAGGCCGGCGTCAACGTGCCGGTACTGCGCGAACGTTTGAACGAAACCATGGAGGCCCTGCCCAAGGTCTCCGGGCAGGAAGGCAATCTGTCGATCGGCAACGATCTGAACCGGCTGCTCAACAACACCGACAAGCTGGCCCAGCAGCACGGCGATGCCTTCATCGCCAGCGAGTGGTTCGTGCTGGCCGCGGTCGACGATGGCGGCACCCTGGGCATGGCGCTGCGCGCTGCCGGTGCCGACAAGAAGAAGATCGAAACCGCCATCGAGAAGGTGCGCGGTGGCGAGACCGTGCAGTCGGAAAATGCGGAAGACCAGCGCCAGGCGCTGGAGAAATACACCATCGACCTGACCGCGCGCGCCGAGAGCGGCAAGCTGGATCCGGTGATCGGCCGCGACGAGGAAATCCGTCGCACCATCCAGGTCCTGCAGCGCCGCACCAAGAACAACCCGGTGCTGATCGGCGAACCCGGCGTGGGCAAGACCGCGATCGTGGAGGGCCTGGCCCAGCGCATCATCAACGACGAAGTGCCCGAAGGCCTGCGCGGCAAGCGCGTGCTTTCGCTGGACATGGGCGCGCTGATCGCCGGCGCCAAGTTCCGCGGTGAGTTCGAGGAACGCCTGAAGGGCGTGCTCAACGACCTCGCCAAGAGCGAGGGGCAGGTGATCCTGTTCATCGACGAGCTGCACACCATGGTCGGCGCAGGCAAGGCCGATGGCGCGATGGATGCGGGCAACATGCTCAAGCCGGCCCTGGCGCGTGGTGAGCTGCACTGCGTCGGTGCGACCACGCTGGACGAGTACCGCAAGTACATCGAGAAGGACGCCGCGCTCGAGCGCCGCTTCCAGAAGGTGCTGGTGGGCGAGCCGAGCGTCGAAGACACCATCGCGATCCTGCGCGGGCTGAAGGAAAAGTACGCCGTGCACCATGGCGTGGAGATCACCGACCCGGCGATCGTCGCGGCGGCCACGCTGTCGCACCGCTACATCGCCGATCGCCAGCTGCCGGACAAGGCCATCGACCTGATGGACGAAGCCGCGTCGCGCATCCGCATGGAGATCGACTCCAAGCCGGAAGAACTGGACCGCCTGGAGCGGCGCGTGATCCAGCTCAAGATCCAGCGCGAAATGCTCAAGAAGGAAAAGGATGACGCGTCGCGCCAACGCCTGGCCGATCTGGAAACCGACATCGATGCGCTGGAGCGCGAGTTCTCCGATCTCAACGAGATCTGGAAGTCGGAAAAGGCCACGCTGCAGGGCGCGACCCGGATCAAGGAGCAGATCGAGCAGGCCAAGCTGGAGCTGGAGTCGGCGCAGCGCCGCCAGGACTTCGGTCGCATGAGCGAAATCCAGTACGGGCAGTTGCCGCAGCTGGAAAAGCAGCTGGCTGCCGCGCAGGAAGTGGAAACGAGCGAGTTCAAGCTGGTCCAGGACCGGGTCACCGCCGAGGAAATCGCCGAGGTGGTGTCGCGCTGGACCGGCATCCCGGTCAACCGCATGCTGGAAGGCGAGCGCGACAAGCTGCTGCGCATGGAAGAGGTGCTGCACAACCGCGTGGTCGGCCAGGAGGAGGCGATCAAGGTGGTCTCCGATGCGGTGCGGCGCTCGCGTGCGGGCCTGTCCGATCCGGACCGCCCGAGCGGCTCGTTCCTGTTCCTGGGCCCGACTGGCGTGGGCAAGACCGAGCTGTGCAAATCGCTGGCCGAGTTCCTGTTCGACAGCAGCGACGCGATGATCCGCATCGACATGAGCGAGTTCATGGAGAAGCACAGCGGCGCGCGCCTGATCGGTGCGCCCCCGGGCTATGTGGGCTACGAGGAAGGTGGCTACCTGACCGAGGCGGTGCGTCGTCGCCCGTATTCGCTGATCCTGCTGGATGAAGTGGAGAAGGCGCATCCGGATGTGTTCAACATCCTGCTGCAGGTGCTCGACGACGGTCGCCTGACCGATGGCCAGGGCCGCACGGTGGACTTCCGCAATACCGTCATCGTGATGACCTCCAACCTGGGCTCGCACCAGATCCAGGACATGAGCAGCGATGACAGTCCGGAGGCCTATACGCAGATGAAGGCGGCGGTGATGGGCGTGGTGCAGGCGCATTTCCGCCCGGAATTCATCAACCGCCTGGACGACATCGTCGTGTTCCATCCGCTGGACAAGGTGCAGATCAAGCAGATCGCCCGCATCCAGATGCAGGGCCTGGAAAAGCGCCTGGCCGAGCGTGGCCTGCGCATCGAGGTCAGCGACGCCGCCTTCGAGCTGCTGGGCAATGTCGGCTTCGATCCGGTGTACGGCGCCCGCCCGCTCAAGCGTGCGATCCAGTCGCAGCTGGAGAATCCGCTGGCGCAGAAGATCCTGTCCGGCGAGTTCCTCAATGGCGATGTGATCCGCGTCGATGCGGCCGAGGGCAAGCTGGTGTTCGTGAAGGGCTGAGCCCCGCACGCGCCGGCGGCCTGATAACCGTTGCGCCTCAGACCATGCTGGTTTGGCATGAACCCCCGCCTCGGCGGGGGTTTTTTGTTCGGTATCGTCGGCATTCACCTGGAGACGATGCGATGTCCGAACACGGCAGTCCCGAATCACAGTGGCGCGCGGAGACCATCGCCGTGCATGGCGGCTACCGGCCCGACCCGACCACGCGCGCGGTGGCGGTGCCGATCTACCAGACCGTGGCCTACGCCTTCGATGACACCCAGCACGGCGCGGACCTGTTCGACCTGAAGGTGCCGGGCAACATCTACACCCGCATCATGAATCCGACCACGGACGTGCTGGAGCAGCGCATCGCCGCGCTCGAGGGCGGCATCGGCGCGCTGGCGCTGGCCTCGGGACAGGCCGCGATCACCTACGCGATCCAGACCATCGCCGAAGCGGGCGACAACATCGTCTCGGCCAGCGCGCTGTATGGCGGCACCTACAACCTGTTCGCGCATACGCTGCCGCAGTTCGGCATTGAGACGCGCTTTGCCGACTACCGCGATCCGCAGGCGTTCGGTGCGTTGATCGATGACCGCACCAAGGCGGTGTTCGTCGAGTCGATCGGCAACCCGCGCGGCAACATCACCGACATCGAGGCGGTGGCGAAGATCGCGCATGCGCATGGCGTCCCGCTGATCGTCGACAACACGGTGGCCACGCCGTACCTGCAGCGCTCGTTCGACTTCGGCGCGGACATCGTGGTGCATTCGCTGACCAAGTACCTCGGCGGTCATGGCACCAGTCTGGGTGGCGCCATCGTCGACTCCGGGCGCTTCCCATGGGCCGAGCACAAGCAGCGCTTCCGTCGTTTGAACGAGCCGGACGTGAGCTACCACGGCGTGGTCTACACCGAAGCCCTTGGGCCGGCTGCCTACATCGGTCGCGCGCGGGTGGTGCCGCTGCGCAATACCGGCGCGGCGATCTCGCCGTTCAATTCCTTCCTGATCCTGCAGGGCATCGAGACGCTGGCGCTGCGGCTGGACCGGATCAACGCCAATACCCTGGCCGTGGCCAACCATCTGCAGGGGCATCCCAAGGTCGCCTGGGTGAACTACGCCGCATTGCCCGACCACCCCGAACATGCGCTGGTGCAGAAGTACCTGCGCGGCCACGGCTCCGGCGTGCTGACCTTCGGCCTGCCCGGTGGTCGCGCGGCAGGCGCGCGTTTCCTGGACGCGCTGCAGCTGTTCACCCGCCTGGTGAACCTGGGCGATGCCAAATCCCTGGCCACGCATCCTGCCTCGACCACCCACCGGCAGCTGGATGCGGCCGAGCTGGAAAAAGCGGGCGTCAGCGAAGACACGGTACGGCTGTCGGTGGGCATCGAGCACATCGATGACCTGCTGGCGGACCTGGAGCAGGCGTTGGCCAACGCGTAGAGGCAGGACCCACGGCGGCCGGTGCGGGCCGGCTGCCGTGGGGTTTTTTGGCGTGGCTCTACCGGCAGGGTTAGGATCGGCTGACGATTCCCCAACTGCGCAAGATCGGCCACGCGCCGGGGTGGGGCACGACGCACGCTGAGCGTCACCCCGAGATGGAGCCCGCCATGAGCCGCATTGCCCAGGTACGCCAGCGCCACGGTATCGACCGCGTCATCGCCCATCTGCAGGCGTGCCTGCGCGCTGGCGATGCCTTGCCCGATCTGGAGGCACTGGCCGCGATCGCGCACCAGTCCCCGTTCCACTTCCATCGTCTGTACCGCGCGCTGACCGGCGAAACCCCCGGGCGTACCGTGGCCCGGCTGCGCCTGCTGCAGGCGCTGACGCTGCTGGGGCAGGCCGACAGCCGGGTCACCGAGGTCGCCTTGCATGTCGGTTATGAGAGTCCACAGGCGCTGGCCCGTGCCTGCCGCCAGGCGCTGGATGCCACGCCGAGTACCCTGCGCGAGGATGCCGGGCTGCGCAGCCACTGGCAGCAGCAGCTGTCGCTGCCGGCGGGTGATCACAGCGGCGACGCGGTACCCCTGCAGGTGACCGTGACCACGCTGGAACCCTTCGACGTGGTCGCGCTGCGCAGGGAAGGCGCCTTCGATGATCTCGACCAGGCGTTCGGCGAGATCTTCACCTGGGCGGCCGAGCAGGGCTGGGCCGAGCAGTTGCAGCAGCTGGTCGGCATTGCACGCACCGATCACCGCGATGTGCCGGTGCGCGAGTGCGTGTTCGACTGCGGCATCGGGTTCGGTCGCACGCCGCACGCGCTGCCGGCACCGCTGCGTGCGCTGACACTGGGCGGCGGCGCGTATGCGGTGCGGCGCCATCTGGGCAGCTATGCAGGGCTGGAGGCCGCCACCGACGTGCTGCTGCGGGACTGGCTGCCCGAGAGCGGCCACACGCTGCGCGATGCCGAGCTGTATTACCACTACCTCGACGATCCGGAAGAGGTCCCTGAGGCGATCCTGCGTGCGGACATCTGCGTGCCGGTCGCGTAGCGTCCCTCACACCACTGGAATGCTGTGCTGCTGCCTCATCTTGCGGTACGGCGGGGTGGACATCACCATCTCGGCCAGCGAATAGGCCAGCTCGCGCTCGGCCATCACCGTGCCATCGGCGCCGTGGGCGAGCAGGTGTTTCACCTCGGCATCGCTGTGCGCACGTGCCAGCAGGGTCAGGCCGGGATTGAGCGCGCGCAGCTTGGCCAGGGTTTCACCGGCTTCCAGCGGCTGCGGGATCGCCAGCACGGCGATCTTGGCGCGCTCGGGATGTGCTTCGGCCAATACGCGGTCGGAGGCGGCGCTGCCACGGATGCCGGGCAGGCCGGCCGCATGCGCTTCGGCGACGTGTTCCTTGTTGTCGTCGATGATCATCACCGGCACGCCACGGTCGCGCAGCACCTGCGCCAGCGCGCTGCCGACGCGGCCGTAGCCGATCACGATGGCATGGTCGTGCAGGTCCAGCGAGGGGCCGGGTGGCAGCTCGGTCTCCACCGTGGTCGGGGCGGTTTCCTGGTGCTTGAGCAGCCAGCGGTCGAGCAGGCCGAACACCAGCGGGTTGAGCATGATCGAGATCAACGCACCGGCCAGCACCAGCGCCTGTCCGGTCGGCGGCAGGATCTTCAGGGTCACGCCGAGGCCGGCGATGATGAAGGCGAATTCGCCGATCTGCGCCAGGCTGGCCGAAATGGTCAGCGCGGTACCGGTCGGGTGGCCGAAGGCACGCACGATCACGAACGCAGCGGCGGACTTGCCGAACATGATGATCGCCGCGGTGGCCAGGACCTGCCACGGGTGCTCGATCAGGATGGCCGGATTGAACAGCATGCCGACCGAGACGAAGAACAGCACCGCGAATGCATCGCGCAGCGGGAGCGAATCGTTGGCGGCCTTGTGGCTGAGTTCGGATTCGTTGAGCAGCATGCCGGCGAAGAACGCGCCCAGCGCGAACGACACGCCGAACAGCATCGCCGAGCCGAACGCCACGCCCAGCGCGATCGCCAGCACGGCCAGGGTGAACAGCTCGCGCGAACCGGTGCCGGCGATGCGCTCCAGGATCCACGGGATCACGCGGCGCCCGACCACCAGCATCACCGCCACGAACAGGCCCAGCTGCACGAAGGTCCAGCCGATGCTGGCCAGCACGCTGCCGACGGTGTGGGTTTCATTGGCCGCGTCCGGGCCGAACACGCCGGCCATGACCGGCATCATCACCAGCGCCAGGACGCAGGCCAGGTCTTCCACGATCAGCCAGCCAATGGCGATCTTGCCGCGCGTGGTCTCCAGCAGGCGCCGTTCTTCCATCGCGCGCAGCAGCACCACGGTACTGGCCGTGGCCAGCGAGAAACCGAACACCACGCCGTAGATCACCGGCCAGCCCATCAGGGCCGCCAGGCCCCAGCCGAGCAGGGTGGCGACCAGGATCTGGCCGATCGCACCCGGGATGGCGATCGCTTTGACCTCCATCAGGTCTTTCAGCGAGAAATGCAGGCCGACCCCGAACATCAGCAGCATCACGCCGATCTCGGCCAGCTGGTTGGCCAGCGCCTGGTCGGCGACGAAGCCGGGGGTGAACGGTCCTACGCAGATGCCAGCAACCAGGTAACCGACCAGCGGGGACAAACGCAGCTTGTTGGCCAGCGCGCCAAGGATGAAGGCGAGCCCAAGGCCAACGGCCACGATGTTGATCAGGTCGGTGTCATGGTGCATCGGGGCTCGCAATGTGGGGAATGCCCCGATTTTCACCGATGCGGCTGGATACGGCAAACCGTAGCGTGGTTTGCCGGTTCCAGGTGCACTCTCTTCGGGTCGTTCGCTGTGGCGCCAGTCAGTGGCTGTCTCAACGGGACTGGATCAAACCAGCCGCCGATGCTGTACCTCTTCAAGTACCTGGGCAGGTTCGGCGACCGTGGCTGCAGCCTGCTGGCGGTCGATCTGCTGCAGTTGCCGGATCGAATCGTCGACCGGGGTATGCACTGCGGCGTCGATCCCCATATGGGCCCGCCGGTGGGCAGGGTCGTCCAGCGCGCCCTGGATCACGAATACGTTCTGTGAGTCGGACGAGGGGCCAGTGGGTTTTCCCAGGACGACGTGGTCAATCCGCTCTAGTCCTTGGGCCCGGGCCAGGTTCGCCAGGCTGGCGGCCATGCGCTCGCTGGACTGGTCAGGCTGCCGGGCCAGGGCTGCGTCCAGCTTGTGGACGCCCTCGATGGCTTGTTGGTGCAGCGACAGGGACGTGTCGCTCAGCGATCCTGCACTGGATCCCTGCTGCCTGGGTTCCGGCGGAGGCTGCGGGTTCGCCGGGGTAGTGGGCTGAAGACGTTCTGCCTTGCGGATGGACTCGATCAGTTCCCGGGGCGTATCGGTGAGCATCAACTCGCCGGCATCCAGCGTTTGCCCGGTCACCTTGGAGACTGTCGCCGTCGCCCATGACGCGCAGGTGTTCGTGTATGCCCATGCGACATTCTCGTTCAGGGCCTGATCGAGCTGCTTTTCCTGCTGGGGTGTCAGCTCGTAGTAGCGGGAGGCCGACGACCTGAACCTTGTTTCCAAGCCGACCCTGATGTCCGTTTCGGGTCCGTTATCGCCTGCGCGTGGGTGCCCGTCTGGCCACAGGCCGTAGTACTGCGTGTCGCCATTTCGGGTGACCGTGATCCAGGCATGACCATCCACAAACTGATTGAATGATCCTTGCGTGTTGGGGTCTACGTCGCTATGGATACCCAGGACTACCTTGTCAGCCATAGCGCCCCCTTAAGGAAAGACTTGCTCTTCGCCGTCGGCGAAGAGCATTACAACGCGAGGCGCCAACAGCGGAATATCCTGCACCGCAGGTTTGGGTGGGCCAGGCACGATGTGACGGCGCAGCATGGTTGCGCAGTTGCCGGATATCGGACACCGGTCGATGACGATCTTCATGGTGTCCGCCTCGACGACGTAGCTGATTCCCGCTGCGTAGTACATGCTTTCGGCAGGTTCCTCGAACTGCACCTGGAGGGTGGAGTCGGACACCTTGGTCACCACGACCGGCTCGACGCTTGACTTGGAATAGCTCGGTTTCACGTGATCTCCTGCACATCCGGAAAGCGGGATCGCCGCCAGCGCCGCCCACGCGACGGCGCAGCGCACCACGCGGCGTGCGCTGCTGGACAGGTTCAGTGGGACGTCTTGGCGATTCATGCCTGGATTCTGGCATGGCGCCGCGTGTGAAATGCGTGTCGGGGCGCACAGTAGTGGGGGGGGGGGGGGGGGGGGGGCAGAGAGGACACGAAGAGTTTAAAATCAACTACCGAAAAGCAACAA